>NZ_JBQHRN010000004.1:0-120187 GCF_052066735.1 Clostridium sp. HCP1S3_C6 | reverse complement strand
GCAAATTCTTTTGGTTTATAATTTTTACTCAAATATAATCACCCCTAAATATATTATATTACATTTGATTATATTTGAATATATTTTTAATAACTATTAATAATCTCCTTTGCAAACATGTGTTTACATTAAATTTATAAATTAAGCCATTAAAATTGTGATTTAATGACTTAAAGTATACTATTTGATTATTTTTAAATGACTTTGAATTTTATACACATCTTTCTCGGTTTCAGTAGTTTTATATGTAAGAAATTCAACATCTTGTTTAACATCCTTGATTTGACTTGAAATACCTTCAGCAATATCTTTAGAAACTAAATTTCCTATGTCAGAAGTAAGCTCATCAAATCGTTTATCTACTTTGTTATCTAAGTTATCTATTTTATTGTCTAATCTTTTAATGTCACCTTTCATTAAAGTAATATCACTTTTCATTGAAGTAATATCATCTTTCATTAAAGCAATATCACCTTGTATTGATTTTAATAATTCTAATATTTCCTTATCCATTTTCACCAACTCCTTAATCTATAAAATCTTTTATATTCGAGTAGTCTATATCTTCAAAAACAATAACTTCTTTTTCACATATATATTTATCTAATCTATTATTAATATGCTTCAAATGTTTAACTTCATGCAAAAGCTTTTTGAAATATAGTAGCATATCTTAATATTTCCCCAATAAAAACACCTTCTTTAGTCTTGTGTTTCTTCCTCAAATGTTTCAATTATCTTAAGCATCTGCTTTTTTGCCTCTGGACTAAGTTTTTCGTATTTACTAAAGAATATTCTATTTTCTTCGTTAAGTTCTTCAATTTTCTGTTTCGCTTTTTTTAGTTCTTTATTTTCTGATTTATTTAACAAATAATCAATACTTACATATAAAGCATTAGCGATTTTATCCATAACTTCTGTACTAGGATTTTCTCTTTTTCCGTTCTCTAATTGGCTAATATAAGCAGGAGTTAATCCAGTTTTTTCAGCTAATTGTTTTACTGTCATTTTTAATTCGTTTCTTCTACTTTTAATTCTATTATTAACCATACTTATCAACTCATTTTTTTATATTATAAACTGCTAGTTAATACAAGTCAATAAATTAACTAGCAGATAATATAGGAAATTAAAGAAATATTAAGCAATTAATGAATGGTTAATTTGTGGTGTTAGTATAAAGTAGTAGAATTTATAGATAGTAATAAAAATAAGTATAATATTAAAACTATGTGTAACGTCCTAGGCGTAGCCAGAAGCACATATTATAAATTTTCAGATAAAACCAAGTCTGCAAGAGAAGTAGAGAACGATAAACTAAAGGCAGCTATTTTGAGGATATACAAAGCTAATAAAGGAATATATGGAGCACCTAGGATTCATATAAAAAGGTTATAGAGGGATTGGAAAACGTTTTAAAAAGAGATTTTACAACTACTTCGATTAATGAAAAATGGGTAGGAGATATTACTTATATTCATACTATTAAAGATGGTTGGTGTTATTTAGCTTCAGTTCTTGACTTACACTCAAAAAAGATAATTGGCTATGCTTTCGGTAAGAGAATGACAAATGAATTAGTTAAAAAAGCTTTGAGTAATGCTTATTACAGTCAAGTTCCTGATAAAAATAAAAAATTGATATTTCATACTGATTTGGGATCTCAATATACAAGTAATGATTTAAAAGAACTGTGTAAAAAATTTAATATAATACAATCATTTAGTAAAAAAGGTTGCCCATATGATAATGCTTGCATAGAATCTTTCCATTCATCAATAAAGAAAGAAGAAATTTATAGAAATAAATACCGAACCTTTCAAATGGTATGGTTAAGTGCAACAGGAAAATGTTATCATAGAATTAATAATTGTGGAAAAATGAACCCAAATAAAGCTAGACAGGTTACAAAAGATGCGGCAATTCAACAAGGCTATAGGGCATGCTCAAAATGTTGGTAATTAAAAATCTTTAAATAATTTGAAAAAAGTGATAAAATTAACAGGGTTATAATATATTTAAAAAATAAGGAGATAAAATTGAAAAGAGAACAAAAGATATTACAAAAGATAAAAAGGTCAAAATATACAAAAGGAATAATCGCTTTAATAATGGTATTGATTATATGTGTATCAGCAAACTATATATTCCACATATATAACAAAACGAAGATAGCAAAAAGTGTTAATAATTTATTATTAACTGAAGATAATATGGTAGGAAGTGTTTGCAAGGATGTTCATTTAACTTCTTTTAGCAGTAATATGGACATTAATGAAAATGTTAATAAATATTCAAATGATATAGTGCAAAGTGAAGAATCTAATCTATTATCTGAAACAAATTCAATAATCAAATCACAAGAAGTAGAAAACAAAGAGAATTTACTTCAAGAAGATTCTAGCAGCAAGTCTTTAACAGAAGGTGAAATAAATAGTAGTTCATCAAGTGAAGATATATTAAATAGTGATTTATCAGATGAAAATGAACTAGGTGATAGTTCATCAAATGAAAATATGTCAAGTAATAATTCCTCAAATGAAAGTACATCAAATAGTAATAATTTACCAAATGAATCTTCATTAGCTTCTAATGAAAGTTTTGCAGCTAAATTAAAAGTTTCAAAACAAACAGATCAGCTTATAGTTGTAAAAGGTAAGAGAAGATCTAGAACTATAGTTTCTCTTCATAAGAAAGAAAATGGATTATGGAAAAATATATTATCAATAACAGGTGTTAAAATTTCAGCAAATGGTATTACAACAGATAATCAAGAGGGATATGGAAAGATTCCTGAAGGCGTATATAGTTTAGGTACTGCATTTGGTACTAATATTAATCCAGGAATAAGTTTGCCATATAAGCAGATTAATAATAATGATTGTTCTAAATATGAATATGGAATAGAACTAAATTATAATGCTTCTTTAAATTCAGAGTTGGGAGTTCGAATACTTTTATGTTCTTCTGAGGAAAGTGGTGTTTATGGATGTGTAACTGTGCCTAAGGATGATTTATTGTCAATAATGAAAAATATTAATAGCAATTGCTTAATAGTAATTGCAGAGGGAGATAATATATATAATTATTAAAAAATAAACCTAGATGTAGAATTAACTATATCTAGGTTTACTTTTTATATAGTAGATTTTTATGAGTTATTATTGTCAGTAATATTTACTAAACCAAGTTGATTTATAATATTTTTTATGGCTAATGTTAATGCTAAAGATATGGCATTTCCTTCAGCATTAGCAGTATTATTTAAATTAGATTCATTATTTGCTGTAGCACCAGAAATTGTATCAGGGTCTATAAAGCCTATAACATTTACATCATTATTCCCTATATTTTCAAGAGAAGAAGCATCATTAGATCTTTGAAATTGTACATTAGTTTGAATTTGTGTTAATAATTTTGATACAACATTTGTATTGTCATTCACAGATTTCACTAAAGATAACATTAAGTTGCTTGTATCATTGTTATTTTTAGAATCACTAGATGAACTATCTGTACAATAATCATTATAATTATTATATTTTTTGAAATTCCTATTCATAATATTAACCTCACATTATTGAACATTTACATTTATAAGACCGTTTTGTTCTAAGATTCTTTTAAGTTCTATAATTAAAGCAGCAGCAACTGCATCTGCAACAGCATTTGCTATATTTGTAACAAGAGATTCATTGTTTGCTACAGCACCAGAAAGAGTGTCAGGATCTATATAATTAATTACATTTACTCTATTATTACCAATATCCTTTAAATTTGTTCTATCTGTTGAACCTTGAATTTGTGCATTTTCTTGAACTTCAGTTAAATATTCTTCAATAGTATTTGTATTAGTATTTACAGCTTTAATTAGAGATGCAAGGGTGTTATTTAAATTATCATTTCCATATTCAGCCATAACAATTACTCCTTTAAATTTATAGTTAGTACATATTATGTAAAATAAATCAAAGAAGTTACATATTTTTTGGTTTTATGACAATGATTTTTTATAAATCATTGTAAAAATAATACAAAAATACACCTTGAAAATTTAATTGATTTGACTATTTTTTTAAAATAATGTATTATTTACATGTATTGGAAATAAAAAAGGAGAAGCTAGAAGTATGAAACAAGAAAAGGATACTAATAAAAATGACATAAGAAAATCCATATTATTATTAGTAGTATTTTTTTTGCTAATTACAATTTCTTTATGTACATTAGTTTTTTATGAACGTGAAATTGCAGCCCAAAAAAAGGATATAAATAATATGCTTGATTTATATTCTTATACTCAGTGTAATAATGTTAATAATTGGATAGATGAAGTTATACTTCCTCTTCAATCAGTAAAAACCTACATTGAGTTTGGAAATATAAAAGGTAATGAGGATTTACAAAAAATACTACATTACTCAAGTGACCAATTTAGTAAATATTATGAGGATGGAATATATATAGGAAAATCTAGTGGAAAATTTATAAAGGTTGCAGAATCCAATAAAGATTTAATGGGAAATGTAGTGGATGAATATTGGTATAAAGAAGGCTTAACAAGGGTAGATATAAATTTAGGTAGTGTACATAAAAATAGTAATGGTGACTTTTTTGTAAGTGCTACAGGTATTTTAAGAGACGATAATGATGTATCAGTAATAGGTGCAGATATTCCTCTTTCAACAATTAATGCTGAAATGGATTATGCATGTGCTGATTTGGATTTTAATGTTCTTATTGTTGATAAAAGTGGTAACATAATTGCAAGTAAAGATGAAAGTATTATTGGTAAATCTCTTTCTGATACTAATAACAAAGTACTTGTTTCCTGTGCAGATAAGATAAAATTAGAATCTTATACACCATTTTATGTCTATAATACAATGTTAAATTTGCGACTTACTAAAAATGATGAATGGATAGTAATATCATATATATCTGAAGATAATATAGTAAATAGTCAAAAAAGAAATTTAGCTAAAGCATTAGGAATTTTAACTGCAGTATCAATTGCTTTACTTGTTATTTTAAATAAGATAATAAAATTTATATTTTGCGATTTTAAAATTGTTAATAAGGCATAGCATAAAATGTGGAGGAATTTAATAAATGAAGAAAGTTATATATTTTATGTTGGGGATTATATTTGTATTATTAATAGAATTTTGTTTTGTTAATTGCAATTTTAAAAACAACTGTAAAAAAGTAAAAATATTATTATCTACATATGATGGTGAAGAAAGATTTCCTGCTTTAATAGTAGATGAAATTATTAAATATGCTAAGGAAAATAATATTGAAATTGACTATAAGGATGCTAAAAAATCTAGAAAGATTCAAATAAGTGATGTAGTGAATGCAAAGAAAGAAGGGTATGATGGGGTAATTTGTATGCCATTAGATGAGCTAGCTGTTTCAAAAATATCAAGTGAAATAGGTGATATACCCTTAGTCTTATTAAATAATAATCCAGGTAAGGAATATTTAAAATCTAATAAAATAATATATATAGGAAGTAATGAGGAAGAAGCTGCAAAAATTCAAGCTGAATATATTTGTTCTAAATATTACAACAAAGATTATTTAAATATTGTTATTTTAGAAGGTATAAAGGATCAGGATACTACAGAAAAAAGAACAAGGGCATTAAAAAATTATTTAAGAGATAGCAATATAAATGTTAAATATGTTTTTGAAGATAATGCAGATTGGAAAAGTGATAAAGCATATGAAAAATTTAATGTATTTTTAAAGACAAAACAGCCTTTTGATTGCATAGTATGTAACAATGATGCTATGGCCCTTGGAGTTTGTAAAAGTTATAAAGAAAACAATATAAATTTTAATGATCATCCTATAATTGGAATAGATGCTGCTGCTCAGGCAATAGAGTCTATAAAAAATAATGAAATTCAACTAACCGTATATCAGTCTGCTGCTTATGAAGGAAAATATTCTTTAGATTCCCTTTGCATGATGATAAATGGTGAAAGTATAGATAAATTATCTTATTCAGATGATGAATGTAAAAATATATGGATTCCTTTAATAAAGGTTACAAAAGAAAATGCAGATAATTTTAAATAAAGTTATCTGCTTTTTCTTTTCTACAAGACATTTTAAATTATATGTTGTATAATTATAAATATATTGCAAATAAGGTGGTATGGGAATGAAAACGAATAAATTAACTGAGGCTTCAATGCTTTCAGCTCTGTTTATTGTAATTAGTATTATAGCATTAGGTTCTGGAATTGGATATTCTATATATTTAGATGTTTTAGTACCTATAATTGCTGCTCTTATTTATTTTAAGTGTGATTTTAAATATTCAGTAATGTCTATTATTTCTTCTCTTGTAATAGTTTTTTTTGTTATAGGTGATGTGGCATCTGGAATTTTTATGATTCAGGGAATTGTAATTGGCATAGGCTGTGGCATTATTATAAATAGAGATGAATCTATTTATGATGATTTAGTTTTGTGTAGCATACTTGCATGTATTTTTATGATTTTTATTGATCTGTATTTTAGAGGTTTTACTGGAGTTAGTTTTCTTGAAGAATTTAAATCAATGGCAGAATCTATTAGTGATTTAGTAATAATACAAAATGTTATATATTATATGCTTACAATTGCTTTACCAATGGGTACTGTACTTTGTACAAATTTAGGGGCTATATTATTTGGGAAAAAATTAAATATTTTAAGTGAAAATGCTCAAAAAAAATTCTTGCTTATTTCAAATTTCAAAAAGTATGGAAGTTTTTTATGCTGTTCAAAGAAAGTAATATATATGGGAATCATTTATATATTTTTTGCAGAATTATTTAATTATTTTAATGTGTTTCCTAATTATTTATATTTAAATACTACAATTAACATATTAAAATATGTACTTCTTTATTTTATTTTAGAAGATTCGTATACATTTATGGCAAAATATATATATTCAACATTTCATTCAAGAATTATAGTAAATGTTACACAATTAGTTACTTTGGTTTTAATTGTTTTTAACTTTAAATTGGCATCAATACTTCTTATATCATTAAATATAGTAATAAATAAAAAATTTAACTTAAGAAATAAGCAATTTATTTACATAAGTAATAGCAAATTGGAAAGCAAAAATAAATATATCAAAGAAGCAGTATAAAATAATTTGCAGCCTTTAAACATTTTATTAATATAATGAAAACAAATTTGTAATTCGTTGATTATTATATTCAAATAAACGTATAATAAAATTAAGGTGGTGGTATATATGATGATAATAAAAAAAGATGGAAGATTACAAGATTTTGATGAAAACAAGATAAAAACAAGTATAGGAAATGCAGCTAAAAGTATTTCACAAGCCCCATTAAATGAAGCTGATATAAAAATTATTTCAGCTGATGTTGTTAATACAATAAGAAGTATAAGAAAAAATAATGATAATACATCAAGTTATGAAATTATAGGTGTTATTGTTGATACATTAAAAAAAGATGGTTTTAGAGAGGTTATTAAAGAATTTTTAAGTTTTGATTAATTAAACATTACTAAAAAAATAATTAAATTTAAAAAAATACTTTTTTCATACTATATTTATATTGTATAATGATTTTAATAATTCTACTTATAGTATAAAAAGTTGAGGTAATGTTTATGAATAAGAATAATCTTAAGGGACTAGTTATAACAATAGGCACTATTTTAGCTGTATTTTGTATATTAGGACTTTTCTTTTGGTTATTGCCATATATATTGTTAGGTGGAGTAATAATAGCAATTGTAGTATTGGTAATTAGAACAATAAAAAACATAAAAAACAATAGCAATTACAGTGAGTGTAATAATTATGGTGATGATTTACCTGAAGATGAATTTTATAGTGAAGATGATGTAAATTCTAATGAAGTAATTGACGTGGATTTTAAAGAAATAGATCCTAAATAATACATAAGGTAGTAAGGTTTTTATATCTTGCTATCTTTTTTTATACATGAGAAATTTAAAAAAGCAACAATGATAGTAAAATTATTGCTAACAAAGGCAATATATTGTATAATATTGCTAGAAAATTAATAAATGAGGGGGCTTATTTTTAATGAAAAAAATCAAAATGACAACACCACTTGTAGAAATGGATGGAGATGAAATGACTAGAATTCTTTGGAGTTCAATAAAGGAAGAATTATTAAATCCTTTTATAGAATTAAACACAGAATACTACGATTTAGGTTTAAAATATAGAGATGAAACAAGTGACCAAGTTACAATAGATGCTTCAAATGCTATAAAGAAGTACGGTGTTGGTGTTAAATGTGCTACAATTACTCCAAATGCTGCAAGAGTAAAAGAATATGATTTAAAAGAAATGTGGAAGAGTCCAAATGGTACCATAAGAGCTATACTTGATGGAACAGTTTTTAGAGCTCCAATTATTGTAGATTCAATAAAACCATATGTAGGTAATTGGAAGAAACCAATAACAATAGCAAGACATGCATATGGAGATATTTATAGAGATGTAGAAATGAAAATACCTGGAAAGGGTAAATGTGAACTTGTATTTACAGGTGAAGATGGAACTGTAATAAAAGAAACAGTTCATGAATTTGATGGACCAGGAGTTGCTCTTGGAATGCATAACTTAAGTAAATCTATTTCAAGTTTTGCAAGAAGCTGTTTTAATTATGCACTAGATAAGAAAGAAGATTTATGGTTTGCAACAAAAGATACTATATCTAAAAAGTATGACCATACATTTAAAGATATATTCCAAGAAATATATGATAATGAATATAAAGAAAAATTTGAAAATGCTGGTATAGAATATTTTTATACTTTAATTGATGACGTAGTGGCTAGAGTAGTTAAATCTGAAGGCGGAATGATTTGGGCTTGCAAAAACTATGATGGTGATGTAATGAGTGATATGATAGCTACAGCTTTTGGATCACTTGCAATGATGACATCTGTTTTAGTTTCTCCAGAAGGAAATTATGAATATGAAGCTGCACATGGAACTGTTCAAAGACATTATTATAAACATTTAAAAGGTGAAGAAACTTCAACTAATTCAATTGCAACAATATTTGCATGGAGTGGAGCTCTTAGAAAAAGAGGAGAATTAGATAATAATAAAGAATTAGTAGACTTTGCAAACAAGCTTGAAAAGGCATCAATGGATACAATTAATTCAGGGGTTATGACAAAGGATTTAGCTCTTCTAACATCTCTTAAAGATGTAAAAGTAGTTAACAGCTTTGATTTCATAAAGGCTATTAGAACTAATTTAGAAAAATTATTATAAGATAATTTAATATTTTAGACTGTTACATTACTGTGTAGCAGTCTTTTTTTTGTTATGATATAATGAAAATTAGATATTTTATAATTAGCTAAAAAGGATGATAACAATGGAAGATAATTATTTATTATTAATAGATGGATCAAGTTTGTTAAGTACTCAGTATTATGGAAACTTACCAAGGGAATTAATGTTTGCTAAAAGTCAGGAAGAAAGAGAAGCTTATTATGGAAAGATTATGCATACATCTACTGGAATTTATACAAATGCTATATATGGCTTTATGAGAACTCTTATAAAAATAATAAAAATGCAAAAGCCATCTCACATTGCAGTAGCATGGGATATATCTAGAAATACCTTTAGAAGAGAGATAGATAAGGATTATAAAGGAACAAGAAATGAAACTCCAGAACCACTTAAAGATCAATTTAAACTTTGTCAAGAAATTCTAAAAGAAATGAATATTATGCAATTTATGGATAGCAGATATGAAGCTGATGATTTTTGCGGTTCCCTTAGCACAAAATTTGAAAATGAAATACCAGTTAGAATACTTACAAAGGATAATGATTATCTTCAATTAGTAACTAAAAATACAAGATTATGGCTTATGTTTACAACAGAAGAAAAGGCTAATGGATTGTTTAAAAAGTATAAATTAAATAAAGATGATTATAATATTCCTGATAAGGCTTTTGAACTTACAGAAAAACTTGTAAAAGAAGAATTTGGAATAAAACCTTGTCAGGTACCTGATCTAAAAAGCTTAGTAGGAGATAAATCAGATAATATAAAAGGTGTAAGTGGAGTTGGAGAAGCTAGCGCCGTACCACTTATTTCATATTATGGATCTGTTGAAAAATTATATGAGGCTATAGAAAATTTAGATAAAGCAAAGGAAAAAGAAATAAAGGAACTTTGGAAAAGTGAACTTTCAATAAAAAGATCACCTCTTAACTACTTATTAAAAACTAGTGATACAGAAATAGTAGGAAAAGAATCTGCCTTTATAAGTAAAAAGCTTGCTATTATAAAGAAAGATATAGGTATATCTGAAACTTTAGATGATTTGAAAATTAATATAAATTTAGAGAAAGCTCAGGAAAATTTTGATAAATTAGAATTTAAGTCATTATCTATTTATGACATTACAAATGAACCTTTAAAAGAGTTAAATAGTAATTTACATGATGATATTTCTTGTATTTTAATTGATTCATTAGAAAAAATGAAAAATATCTTTAAGGATTTTAATAAAACTTCTGAAAATACAAATTATTATATAAATTATTCAACAGAAAATAATAATTTTTATACTAAAGCTTCTATAAAAAATCTGTATATTTTTGCCGATATAAATTGTCATGAGGAATTAAAAAAAGTATATAATGTAGACTTTCAAAAAATAAGTAATGAAGATAATGAAAAAGCTGTGTTAGAATTAAAAAACTTTTTTGAAGATGAAAATAAAATAAAAATTATCCATGATGGAAAATCATTACTCAATATATTACACAAAAATAACATTTTAATTAAGTCCTTTAATTATGATACTGCAATAGCTGCATATATATTAGACAGTTCTAAAAGTGAATATAACCTTGACCATATAATAAAAGAATATTTAAATGTAAATATTACTGAAGATTTACTTAATAAAACTGCTTATTTTATGAAACAAATATATGAAATAACAAAGTCTAAAATAAAAGAAGAAAAAATGGAAAAGTTATTTTATGAGGTGGAAATGCCACTAATATATGTTTTATCATCCATGGAGACTGAAGGATTTAGAGTAGATAGTGAAACATTAAAAGAACTTCAAAGTAAATTCACCATTGAAATACAAAAAACTCAAAATGAAATATATAGTATGGCAGAAGAAGAATTTAATATAAATTCGCCTAAACAGCTTGGAAAAATCCTTTTTGAAAAATTAGACCTTCCTGTAATTAAGAAAACAAAAACAGGATATTCAACAAATGCAGATGTTCTTGAAAAATTAAAAGGTAAGCATGAAATTATTGAAAAAATAATATATTATAGGCAAATAACAAAGCTTAATTCAACATATGTGGAAGGTTTGCAGTCAGTAATTGATGGTGATAACAAAATACATTCAACATTTAATCAGACAGTTACTACTACAGGAAGATTATCAAGTACTGATCCTAACCTTCAAAACATTCCTATAAAATATGAAATGGGAAGAGAAATAAGAAAAGTATTTATTCCAGAAGAAAAAGGTGATATGATATTATCTTGTGATTACTCTCAAATTGAACTTAGAGTTCTTGCTCATATTGCAAATGATAAAAATATGATAGATTCATTTAAACATCATAGTGATATTCATACAAAAACAGCTTCTGAAGTATTTAATGTAGATATAGATTCTGTTACAAAATTAATGAGAAGCAGAGCTAAGGCCGTAAATTTTGGAATTGTATATGGCATGGGTGCGTTTTCTTTGTCACAGGATTTAAAAATAACCAAAAAAGAAGCTGAAATGTATATAAATATTTATTTACAAAGATATCCAGAAATAAAAAAATATTTAGATGATGTTGTTAAATTTGCAGAACAAAATGGATATGTGGAAACAATTTTAAATAGAAGAAGGTTTATCCCAGAAATAAAATCATCAAATAAAATAGTTAAGGCTCTTGGAGAACGACTTGCAAAGAATGCTCCAATACAAGGTAGTGCTGCAGATATAATAAAAATAGCTATGATAAATGTTTATAATAGATTAAATAAAGAAAAATTAAAATCAAAGCTTATTTTGCAAGTTCATGATGAACTTATATTAAATGTAAAAAAAGATGAGATAGATAAAGTTAAAAATATAGTAGAAGAAGAAATGATGGATGCAGCAAAGCTTAAGGTAAAATTAGAAGTTGATATGAATATGGGTAGCACTTGGTATGAGGTGAAATAAAATGATAAAAATAGGACTTACAGGTGGTATTGGCAGTGGAAAAAGCACTGTGTCTAGTATACTTATTAGTAATGGATTTAAAGTTATTGATGCTGATTTAGTAGCAAAGCAAGTTTTAATAATATATCCTGAAATTCTTGAAAAGATAAAGGATGAATTTGGGCAAGGGTATTTTGATTGGAGAGGAGAATTTAAAAGAAAAGAATTTGGAAACCATATTTTTAGATTTCCTAAACTTAGGATAAAATATGAACAAATAATAATGCCATACATTATTAAGGAAATTGAAGAAGCATTTAAAAGATATGAAGAAAATGGAGAAAAATTAGTAGTTTTAGATGCACCTACACTTATTGAAAATAATATACATAAGAAAATGGATTATGTAGTACTTGTTACAGCTAAAAACAGTATTGTAATAAGCAGAGTAAGAGCAAGAGATAAACTTTCAAATAATGATATAATAAGTAGAATAAATGCTCAAATGCCTATGGAAGAAAAAAAGGAATTTGCAGATATTATTATTGACAATAATAGTGATTTGGAAAATGTAAAAAATCAAGTACAGGATATGATTAAATTTTTTAAAGCTATATAAAAGAAAGGATATATGATGAAGGTATTTAAATACTTGGCAGGTATTTTAGCAATAATTATAGTTATTGTTGCAGTAAATAGTAAATATATATTGAAGCAGTATGTGTTTCCATATAAACATGAAGCAATAATAGAAGAATATTCCAAGGAATATGATATTGATCCAAAATTTGTGTTATCTATAATTAAGGCTGAAAGTAAGTTTAATACATCAGCTAAATCTCATAAGGATGCTTATGGATTAATGCAGATTACAGATGAAACTGGAAAGTGGATTGCAAAACAAATGAATATTACAGATTACTCAAAAGAAAAATTGTATGACGAAGAATATAATATAAAAATGGGTTGTTGGTATATTAATGATTTACAAAAAGAATTTAATAATATTGATTTAGTTATAGTGGCTTACAATGCAGGAAGAGGCAATGTAAATGAATGGCTTTCAAATAAAGAATATTCTAGCGATGGAAAGAGTTTGCAGTATATTCCATACAAAGAAACTAGTGAATATTTAAATAGAGTTAATACTTATTACAAAATATACTGTAAGCTATATAATTAATTTGTTGAAAAAATTCCTTATATAAATAATTTAATTTGTAATTGTTTATTATAAGGAGTTTTTTTGGTAAAATTATAATATGTTTATTTTATGCAATTATGTAGTATGTTAGTAGTAACGTATAGGGGGACATATGGAAAAAGAAAGTAGCAAGCAAAATATAATGTATGTTAATGAAAAAATATACAAAATTGTAATTTTAATAAGTGTAATAAGTTTTATTTGTGCAACAATATTTTTTAGAGGGAACTATGGTTTTTCTTCTATATTTATAAGAACTATATTTATAATTGGAAGTTTTTCTATTTTGTTAATAACTAAATCCATATATACTGAAAATGGTGGAGAATTCTTTAAGTATATTATTATTATGTATACGTTTATAGCAGCAGAAAACATAAGAAGTATGATGTTTGCAGATAGAAATGTTTCAATACATAATATATTAAATTATAACAGAATTATAGGTGATAGTATTGTTAACTATGTATCAGCAATAGAATATTGTTCTTTAGCTAAATATTTTTCAGGTAGAAAAACTCATTTTAATATTGCTGTTATGCTAGGAATTGTGGCCTTTATTTTTGGAATTACAATAACTAGTTTTAATTATGACTATGAAGGAGCTGCGCTTATTGCACTTTCAACTATAATATTATGTATATATGGTTTTTATTTGTTTGACAAATTCCAAATAATAAAAAAAAGCAAAAATAGTAAGAATGAAATTAATTTTTTTAAGGCAGGTTTATTTAATATTTTTATTATTGCAGTTGATACAATAATATATTGTTTTAACCACAACAGCTCTTATAAAATTATTTTTATTTTTATTATTGGAATCTTCTTTTTTTCTAACTTTGTAATAAACTGCTATTGTATTTTACGTAAGGTTTTAAACAATCCTTATATGTTTATGTTTAATGAAATATATGAAAACACAAAGCTATTAACAAATTTAAATAAAAAAGTAGAAGAAAAAAATAATCAACTTGAGCAAAAGCAACTAATAATAAAAGAAAAGAATTCTTCATTTAAAAATCTTTTTATGTATATTCCAGTACCTGTTGCAATTTTAAATGGTAGTAATGGAAGAATACTATATTCTAACAAACATTTTAATTCTATGATAAATAAAAGTACAAAAGATATAGTTAATAAAAAAATAAGCAATTTAATTGATTTTGAAAATGATGAAGATCTTAGTATAAATGATCAAATAAAAAGAGGAATATTTTTTGTAGGAAAAGATAAAAAGTATGTTGATATTGAAATGATTACCAATATATATGATGAAACCATAATGCTCATTTTTACAGATGTTACATCTAAAGTTATTTCGGATAATTTACAGGAGAATCTTGACAATATGATTTTTGAAGAAAAAATGAAAAGTGATTTTTTATCTAATATTTCTCATGATTTAAAAACTCCTATTAATGTGATTTATTCTGCAATGCAACTTATAAATAGTGATGTAGCAAATAGTAATTTTCAAAGAATAAAAAAATATAATGATATATCAAAACATAATTGTGAAGTGCTTAATAATTTTACAAATGTATTAATTAATGATGGAAAATCAAATATAAAGTATTGTGATTTTGAAAAATCTTATGAAAATATAGCGAATATAATAAAAGATGTAGTATTTTCTTTAGAAGATTATGCAAGAATAAAAAATATAAATTTGAAATTTGCATGCACAAAAGATGAGGTTGAATATTATTGTAATAAAGAATCTATGCAAAGAATAGTTATGAATCTTATATCTAATTCAATAAAATATTGTAAGGTTCAGGGAAATATAGAAGTTGTTTTAAATGATTATGAAAATGAAATAGTAATTCTTGTAAAAGATGATGGAATAGGAATGGATCAAAAATTTTTGCAAAAAGCTTTTGAAAGATATTCTATGAAAGAAAATAATAAAAATAAACTAATTACCAGAAGTTCTGGTATAGGATTGTTTCTTGTTAAAAAGATGGTAGAAGAACAAAATGGTAGTATTAATATTTCTAGTAAGTTAAATGAAGGTACATGTATTGAGATTATTTTAAAAAGGGGTAAAGATTGTGATAAACATAAGTAATGCGAAGGATAAAGTATTAAAATATATTATAAATGAGAGTACATGGTTTGCACTAATTCTTGTAGTATCCATAAATTATATTATGTATGTGTTTTTTAATGATGGAAGTATTTATTGGAGCGTTACAGGTACTATATGTGCAGCTGTAACAGGAGGACTTTCAATAGTATCAATAATGAAAAATAATATTATTAATAAAAGCATAATAAGATTTATTGGACTAGGATGTATATTTATAGCATTAATGACCTTCTTTAGAATTGTATTAGTTGAACTTTTTAAGTTTAATGGAAGTAATGAAGTTGTAAAAAGTTTAAGATTTACAATGATATTTTATGATTATATTGTAGTATTTTATTCTTTTTATGGACAAAGAAATAATATAAATAAAAGAAAAGCATTTGTTGATTTATTTTTATTATTTATTATAGATATATTACTATCTTTATTTATTATAAAAGATGAAAGGGTTAAAATAATTTTTACTATTGTTATTTTAATTATTAGTTGGATTAGATTAAAGTATTGTGATACAAGTGAAATTATATCAGAGGAAGAAAAAGACAGATTTATTTTTTCTTTTATAATGGGTACATTATTTCATCTTTTTTTTATTGCTTCAGAAATTACAGGAGCAGATCTTGTTGTTGTTTATGGCACACTTCGTTGTATAGCATATGTTAATATTTATGTAATGGTAGAAAACATAGTTTTAAATAAATCATATAATAAGGTTAAGCGTGAATTAACAGATCTTGAAAAATCACAAGTTAATCTAAATAAAGTTCTTATGGAAAGAAATAAATCTCTTACAGAAGCAGAACTTTTAATAAAGAAAAGTGAAGATAGGTATAAGAATTTAATTAATTCTATAAAAGATGGTATTGTAATAATTAAAAATGGTAAAATTACCTTTACAAATGATTTTATTATTAAAATGTTAAGTGATAAATCAGTAAAAGAAAATATAGCTAATAAAATAACAAAGAAAATAAGAAAAATAAGGAAAAATCAATGTGAAAGTGGCTATATGGTAAATATAGGAAGAGAAAATGTAAATAATATTGTTGCTGAAGTATATTATGTAAAAATGAATGATAATGAAGAAGTTATTTATATAAAGGATGTTACTGAAATAAACATTGTGTATGATGTTAGAAAAAGATACTATGAATATGTAAAAATGGAAGAAAGTAAAAATGAATTTTATTCAAATATATCTCATGAACTTAGAACTCCTATAACGCTTATTTATTCAGCACTTCAATTAAATGATATATATATAAAAAATAAGAATATACAGGGAATAAAGAAAAACAATAAGGCTATAAGACAAAATTGTCTTAGGCTTATTAGAACTATAACTAATTTTATTGATGCTAACAAGGTAACAGAGGGATATTTAAAACTTAATTTAAAAGTTCATAATATAGTTTCTTTGGTGGAAAATATTGCTACTGCTTGTAATGAATATATTAGATTAATTAATGATAATTTAGTATTTGATTCAGAAGAAGAGGAGATTTATGTAAAGTGCGATAAGGATATTATGGAAAGAGTTATAATGAACATAATATCTAATATAGTTAAGTATGGGGAACCCAATGGGAATATATACATAAACGTTGAAATTGAAAATAAAAATGTTATTATAATTGTTAGAGTAGATAATTATACAATAAAAGAAGAATATAAAAAATATATGTTTGATAAATTTAGTAAATTAAATAAAGAATTTACTAGAACTAAGGAAGGTAGTGGGCTTGGCTTATTTTTAGTAAAAGAGTTTTTAGAACTTAATGGTGGAAGCATTAATGTTGAAACTAATAAAGATTTAGGAACAAGTTTTATTATTACAATGCCTATATTTTATGGTGATGAAATACCAGAAAATGAAGAAGAATTTGAAATAAAATCATTAAAGGATAAGGTAGATACTGAATTTTCAGATATATACCTTTAAAGAAAGGAAACTCACATTATGAAAAAAGTAATTATTGCAGAGAAACCTTCAGTAGCTAAAAATATTGCTGATGCATTCAAAATAAAAAAAAGAAATGATGGATATTTTGAAGGAGAAGATTATTTAGTTACATGGGCTTTTGGACATCTTTTTCAGTTATACGATGCAAAGGATTATGATGAAAATATGAAGGGATGGAGAATGGAAAAATTCCCATTTATCCCAAATGAGTTTAAATATAAAATAAAATGTGACAATATAAATAAAAATGAGCCAGATAAAGGTGTCTTAAAACAAATAAATATTATAAAAAATTTAATTGCAAGAAATGATGTAGAAGCTGTAATATCAGCTACAGACCAAGATAGAGAAGGAGAACTTATATCTCTTGAGGTATTTATGTATCTTAATCAGCCTAAGCCTATATTTAGATTACTTTTAAATGAATGGACTCCAGATGAAGTTAGAAAAGGAATGAATAATTTAAAAGAAAATATTCAAATGAAATGTCTGCAAGATGCAGGAATAAGCAGACAATGGGCAGATTGGATAATTGGTATTAACTTAACATCTGTAGCAACTCTTAGATATAACCCTGGTGATAAAAAAATTATTAATATAGGTAGGGTTTTATTACCTACATTAAAAATAATATATGATAGAGATAAAGAAATAGAAAATTTTAAAGCATCTACTTATTATAAGATTGTTTCAACTTTTAAAACAAGTAAAAATGAAGAATTTGAGGGGACATATTATATAAATGGAAATGAAAAATTCGAAGATAAGGAAAAGGCAAATGAAATTAAAAAGCTTCTAAAAGAAAAAAATGCAAAAATAGTAACAAAAAATATTGAAAAGAAAAAAGAATATGCTCCCCTTTTGTTTAATTTATCTAATTTACAAGGTTATGTAACAAGTAAGAATAAAGGTTTTACATCAGATAAGGTTCTTAAAGTTGCTCAGAGTCTTTATGAAAAGAAGTTTACTACATATCCAAGAACTGGAAGCGTTGCTTTAGATGAAAGCTTAAAGAATAAAGTTAGAAAGGTACTTGAATCTGTAAAAAAAGGGTTACCCTATGAAGATGAAGTTAAATTTAAAGATAATAAAAGGATTTTTGATAATTCTAAGGTTGAAAGTCATAGTGCCATTATTCCAACATATATTAAACCTTCAAATCTTTCAAAAGATGAACAAATTGTTTATGATGCCATAAGAAATAGGTTTATTATGCAATTTATGCCTATTGCAGAATTTGAGGAAACAAAGCTTACATTAAAGGTAAATGATTCTACATTAAAGGGAGATTTTATTGCTAAAGGAAAAGTTCAAATAGTAGAAGGCTGGAGAAAGGTTGAAAAGATAGAAAGTAAGGATACTATTTTGCCTTTTGTATCAGAAAATGAAATTGTAGATATAGTAGATAGTAAAGTGAATTCTGTAACTAAAAAACCACCTAAGCTTCACACAGAAAAAACTCTTTTAAGAGTTATGGAAACTTGTGGTAAAAGCTATAAAGATGAAGAAGATTCTGAAGAAATGATGAAGTCAATTTTAAGTGGCTTTAGTATAGGAACTCCTGCTACAAGGGCAGAAACTATAAAAAAACTTAAGGATACAGGATATATAAAGGCTAAGGGAAAGAGCCTTACATGTACAGAATTAGGAAGAGCTCTTGTGGAAGTATTTCCAGTTAGAGATCTTTTTAATCTTGATTATACAGGAAGACTTGAAAAGACTTTGTCAGATATAGAAAAAGGAAAATTTAAAAAAGATGATTTCTTAAAAATGATAAAATCTTTTACAGTTAATGCTGTAGATAGCATAAAAAAAGATGTTTCTATGCTTAAAAGTTTTAAGGTAGAACTTCCACAAGGTACTGAATCATTAGGAAAATGTCCTATATGTGGAAATGATGTTATAGAAACTGAAAGAGCTTTTGGATGCACAAATTGGAAAAATGGATGTAAATATACTATTTGGAAAGATGATAAATTTATAAATGCTATAGGAAAAAAGGTATCAAAAGAAATGGTACAATTGCTTCTTAAAAATGGGAAAGTAGGTTTTAGAAATATTAAAAGTAAAAAAGGAACTCTTTATTCTGCATATTTTAGATATGAATATGATAAGAAAAATGGACGTTACGTATGGAAAACAGAATTTATTAATTAAACTTTGTAATTAATATACATAATTTTTATGTTTTTTCAGAATACTATTTAGGTAATAAAAAACATGAAAAGAGGAATTAATTATGAAAAAAATGGCTACAATGGATGGAAATACGGCTGCAGCTACTATTTCTTATATGTTTACAGAAGTTGCAACAATTTATCCTATAACTCCCTCTTCACCAATGGCAGAAGTTGTTGATATATGGGTATCTCAAGGAAAAAAGAACATTTTTAATGAGCCAGTAAAGGTTGTTGAAATGCAGTCAGAGGCAGGGGCTGCAGGAGCAATGCATGGTTCACTTCAGGCAGGGGCATTAACAAGTACATACACAGCATCTCAAGGACTTCTTTTAATGATTCCTAATATGTATAAAATGGCTGGTGAAATGCTTCCTGGTGTAATACATGTGGCAGCAAGGGCACTAGCTACATCATCATTAAATATTTTTGGCGATCATCAGGATGTTATGGCAGCAAGACAAACGGGATTTTGCATTCTTATGGAAGGTTCAGTGCAGGAAGTAATGGACTTGTCAGCTGTAAGTCATTTGTCAGCTATAAAGGCTCATATGCCTTTTATGAATGTATTTGATGGCTTTAGAACTTCTCATGAAATTCAAAAAATTGAAGTTTTAGATAAGGAAGATTTAAAAAAATTAATTGATATGAATGCACTTGAAGCTTTTAAAAATAAAGCACTTAATCCTAATCATCCTGTAACAAGAGGAACTGCACAAAATTCAGATATTTATTTCCAAACAAGAGAAGCAGTAAATAAGTATTATGAAGATATTCCAAAGATAGTAGAAGATTATATGAATGAAATAAAAAATCTTACAGGAAGAGAATATCATGCTTTTGATTATTATGGAGCTAAAGATGCTGAAAAAATAATTATAGCTATGGGTTCTGTAATAGAAGTAATAGAGGAAACTGTAGATTACCTATTATCAAAGGGCGACAAGGTAGGTCTTGTAAAGGTTAGATTATATAGACCATTTAGAACTGACTATTTACTTAAGGTTATTCCCAAAACAGTTAAAAAAATAGCAGTACTTGATAGAACAAAGGAACCAGGTTCAGCTGGGGAACCATTATATTTAGATGTACTTAAAAGTTTTTATGATACTAATCTTAAACCTGTTATAGTTGGCGGTAGATTTGGACTTGGTTCAAAAGATCCTACTCCTTCAAATATTTTATCTGTGTATAAAAATTTAGATAGTGATAAACCTATAAATAGTTTTACTATTGGTATTAATGATGATGTTACTAATACATCATTAAAGGAAATAAAAAATGAGTATAAACCTAAATATGAATCAAAACAATGTAAATTTTGGGGCCTTGGATCAGATGGAACAGTTGGAGCTAACAAAAGTGCTATAAAAATAATAGGGGATAAGACTAATATGTTTGCTCAAGGATATTTTTATTATGATTCTAAAAAATCTGGAGGGCTTACTGTATCACATTTAAGATTTGGTAATGAACCTATAAAATCTCCATATCTTATTGAAAATTCAGACTTTATAGCTTGCCACAATATGTCATATGTTTATAATTATAATCTGTTAGAAGGATTGAAAAAAGGAGGCTCCTTTCTTTTAAATACTATTTGGAGTGAAGAAGAGTTAGATGAAAAGCTACCTATGTCAATGAAAAAATACATATATGATAACAATATAAATTTTTATACTATAAATGCTGTAAAAATAGCACAAGATATAGGACTTGGTGGCAGAATAAATATGATTATGCAATCAGCTTTCTTTAAAATTGCTAATATTATACCTATAGATGATGCTGTTAAATATTTAAAAGAAGCAGTTGTAAAAAGCTATAGTAAAAAAGGTGAAAAGGTTGTAAAAATGAATAATGATGCCATTGATATAGGTATAAAATCTATAACAAAGGTTAAAGTTTTAGAATCATGGAAAAATGTAAAAGAAGAAAGCACAATAGAAGATGCTTCTTTACCAGGATTCATTAAAGATATTGTATTGCCTATAAACAAAGAGCAGGGTAATTCAATACCAGTTTCAACTTTTATAAAATATGGAGTACAAGATGGTTCTTTTATGAGTGGTACAGCAGCTTATGAAAAAAGAGGTATTGCCTCCTTTGTACCAACATGGCTTGAAGAAAAATGTATTCAGTGTAATCAATGTTCTTATGTGTGTCCCCATGCTGTTATTAGGCCATTTTTATTAAATGAACAAGAAAAAAACAATGTACCAGAGGCTACTAAAATATTAGAAGGAAAGGCTCTAAAATCTCATGAAAAATTATATTACTCTATAGGAATAAGTCCTCTTGATTGTACAGGATGTAGCAATTGTGTTCAAGTATGTCCTGCACCTGGTAAAGCTCTTTTGATGAAACCTTTACATGAAGAACAGGATCAAAATAATGTGTGGAGTTATTTAACTAATAATGTGTCTAAAAAGAATAATCCAATGAACAAATATACAGTAAAGGGAAGTCAATTTGAAAGACCACTTCATGAATTTTCAGGTGCATGTGCAGGATGTGGTGAAACAGCTTATGCAAAACTTATTACTCAATTATTTGGCGATAGAATGATGATTGCAAATGCAACAGGATGCACATCAATATGGGGAGCTTCAGCACCATCAATGCCTTATACAAAAAATGAAAAAGGTTTTGGACCTGCTTTTGCTAATTCGTTATTTGAAGATAATGCTGAATTTGGATTTGGAATGTATATAGGCTCAAGAACTATAAGAGAAAAAATAAAAAATGACTTAATTAAGCTTACAAATATTACCGGCGACGAAAAATTTAAAGAAATTGCAAATGAGTGGATTGAAAATATGAATATTGGAGAAGGCACAAGAGAAAGAGCCTACAATTTAGAAAATGCACTTAAGTGTCTTAAAGAAAATGATTTATTAAAAGAACAAATATTAAAAAGTAAAGATTTCTTTGTGAAGCCATCACAATGGATTTTTGGAGGAGATGGATGGGCTTATGATATTGGTTATGGAGGATTAGATCATGTATTAGCCCTTAATGAAGATGTAAATATTTTTGTATTTGACACAGAAGTATATTCTAATACTGGTGGCCAATCTTCTAAATCTACACAAACAGGTGCCGTAGCAAAGTTTGCTGCGTCTGGTAAAAAAACTAAAAAGAAAGATCTTGGTATGATGGCTATGAGCTATGGAAATGTATACGTGGCACAAATTTCTATGGGAGCTGATAAGAATCAAACTATAAAGGCTATTAAAGAAGCAGAAAGTTACAATGGTCCGTCTATTATTATTGCTTATTCACCATGTATAAATCATGGAATAAAAAAAGGAATGGCATTTACTCAAGAGGTAGAAAAAAATGCTGTTGAATGTGGATATTGGAGCCTTTATAGATATAATCCGGAAATTAAAGAAAAACCATTCATGTTAGATTCAAAAGAACCTAGTGGTAAAATAGAAGACTTCTTAATGAATGAAGTAAGGTATAATTCTCTTGCAAAGATAATGCCAGAACATGCAAAGGAATTATTTGAAAAAAACAAAAATGAAGCTCTTGCAAGATACAATAGATATAAAAAAATGTCAGAAAACAATTTTTAAAATTCTTGCCTTTTCTTAAATAAGCAAATGTGATAAGATTATATTTATTAAGTTTAGACTTTTTGTAAAATTTCAATATTAGGTGGGAGGATATTTATGGAAGTCAAAATGAGTATGGGTATACTTGTTGCAGTATTTTTAGTATATATGGTAATTACTGCATTGGTAATATTTTTATCACTATTTAGAAAAGGTAAATTAATAAGTAATCCAATATTATTTGCATTAACTCAAAGTTATACTGTTATTCATACAGTTCTTAGATTTACAACAACAGGTATTCATGTAAATGAAATAATAGGAAAAGGTTTTGCTGTAATATTAGCTATAGGAGCATTTGTATGTGCATATTTAAACATTAAGAAAAATCCTTGGGCTGGTAGGATTTCTACTATATTAATTGTTTTATCTGTTATAAATGTTTGGATTTTATAAAAAAGCGTCACATTTTTGTGACGTTTTTTTATGCCTTATGGTAATTGTTTTTAATTGTTAATATTATGATTTCCTTTATTTTCAAATATATAAAAGAAACTACAATAGTTAAAATTACTACTTTAAATTCTGAAATTATTATATTTAAAGTACTATCATATTTTAAAAGTGAGAACTTTAATAATAATCTTGTAATTCCAGAATGAGACAAATAAAGTATTAATGAATTTTTTCCTAAGTAGGATAAGGGAGTTTTTTTATTAGTAGTAACAGCAAGTAAAGTTGAGCCAATAATAAATGCACTAAAATAATGAAATATTCTAAGAAACAACGAAATATTAGGATTATCATAATAAAATTCATAGTAAGTGTATTCAAAAAATGTTTCTACAAATAATAGGTTTCTATAGTGAAAAACTATTATTAAAATAATAAATAAACATGGAATTAAGTATTTTAGATATTTTTTTATAGTTTTTATATATTTTTCTTTAAAGGTCATTCCCAAAATAAAAATTGGAAGAAAGAAAAATGTTCTTGATAAGCTAATATGTGTACCTACACTAGTATCATATCCAATAATAAGTGCTATAACAAAAGATGAAATAAGCCATATTTTCTTATTGGAAATAAATGAACATATTACATATAAGCATGATAATGTAAGCAAATACCATAGTGTCCATTGAGGATAAAATAATTCTATGTCAATGCCTGGACTTTTAAATAGAAACTTTTCAAAAAAATAATAAAAAATTTGAAAGAATATATAAAGAAAAATTATTTTACTTATCATTTCTTTTATACTTCTACTGCTATGTTCATAAAAATAACCTGAAATAAATGCAAAAAGTGGCATATGAAATAAATATAAGATGAGTATGAGATAGTGCAGATTAATACTATGAGGTTCTGTATACTCAAGAGAATTACCAACAATAACACATAATATTAAGAAACCTTTTAGGTTGTCAAAAATTAAATTGCGATTTTTATTAATGTCTTTAATGTTTATCAGCCTTTCTTTAATAAATTTATATATATATATAACTTACAAATTGATTGTATCACATATAAATATAAATATTAATACACAATATGTGGAAAAGCTAAATGAGACTGCTCATTATAAGTTTTTAATGGCAGTCTTAAAATTTTACTATCTAAATCCATTTTGGTTTTGCATAAACATGTTTATTAGTTGTGATATATTAGGATTCATATTGTTTTGTCCATTAAATCCACCTAACATCATATTAAGTAGAGAATTTATATTTGGATTATTATAATTTAAATTGTTATAATTTGCATTGTTATCAAAGGAATTTTGACTATTAAAGCTTTCATTTTTATTATTATTTTTAGATGAGTTTTTATTCATTTGGTTTACCATGTTTGAAAAGTTATTTTGATTCATCATATTCATAAATGGATTATTCATAAAATTATTTTGTCCCATCATGTTATTCATAAATGGAAAAGAATTAAACATATTCATTAAAGGATTTCCCATAGAATTTTGCATTCCCATATTCATAGGATTTCTTCCCATTCCCATCATGCTACTAAGAAGCATATTTAATAAAGGATTCATAGTTTTACCTCTAATAGTGTTTTATATATAATATTTGTTTATAATGCAAAATGATACAATTTATAATTGTAAAATATATTCTTGCTTTTTTTATTCCATTTCATATGTTAAGATTTTACTATAATATTTAATTATAGAAAGAGGGAGGTAATTGTAGTGATTTTTTCAACTCTTAAGATCAATAATAATAAACCTATATATATTCAAATATATGAACATATTATGAGTTCTCTTAAAAAGGGAGTTTTAAAAAAGGATGATAAGTTACCTTCAACAAGAGAAGCAAGTAAAATTTTAAATATAAGCAGAAATTCTGTAATAGTAGCTTATGAAGAACTTGAAAGCAGAGGAGTTATAAAAACTTTAAGAGGAAAAGGCACATTTATAGCAATAGATAATAAAGATTGCAAAGATAATAAAGTAAAATTAAATATTAATTGGAAGGATAAATTTAATGAATATTCAAAAATTCTTAGAAAAGAAGATATAGTAAAAAGTGAGCCTATTTATAAAAAAGGAATGATATCCTTTAAGTCAATTTCTCCAGATGATAAGCTTTTTAATGTAGACGAATTTAAGAAGGCCCTTTGGGATGCTTGGAGCATGGAAGAAAGAAATTTATTGAATTATGGATATGCAAAAGGATATAGGAATCTTATTGAATACTTTATGGATTATATGAAAAGCAAAGGAGTATATACTTTTAATAAAGATATACTTATAACAAATGGATTTACTGAAGCTTTTGATATTATATTAAGTTCTATAACAGTAAAAGGTGATATTATTTTTACAGAGAAGCCTACTCACAATACTGCAATAAAAATAATGAAGGCTCATGGAATAAAAATTGTACAAATTCCTATGGATAAAGATGGAATAATAATTTCAGAACTTGAAAAGGAACTAGAAAAAAATATACCTAAAGCAGCATATTTAATTCCATCTTATAATAATCCTACAGGCATTGTAACAAAAGTTGAAAGGAGAAAGGAGATACTTTTGTTATTTGCAAAATACAAAGTGCCAGTTATAGAAGATGGTTTTAGTGAAGAATTATTTTATTCTAGCTCTCCTATTCAACCTATGGCAGCTCTTGAGGGGGATGGAAATGGAGTATTATATTTAGGAAGCTTATCAAAGGTACTTTTTCCAGGACTTAGAATAGGTTGGATTTTTGCAGACAAAAAAATTATAGACATTCTTGAAAGTGTAAAAAGAGGTAGAAATATTCATGTTTCCTTTTTAGATCAAAGCGCTTTTTATAATTATTTAAAAAATGGTGCCTTTGAAAGATATATAAAAAATATTAGAAAATATTATAAGGATAAATACAACATTGTAGTTAAAAATATAAAAAAATATTTAAAGTGTGAATATATTACTGGTGAAGGAGGTCTTCATGTATTTGTTAAATTAAAAGATAACATAGACACTAGGAAGCTTTTATATATGTGTTATGAAAAAGGTGTACTTTTTATGCCTGGTGATATTTTTTATGCAGATAGTAAGTATTATGAGGGAAAAAATAAAATTTGTAATTCCTTTAGAATAGGTTTTGGAAGAGTAAATGATGAGGATATAGAAAAAGGAATTAAAATTATAAGTGAATGTATAGAACAATTAAAAAAGGAAGATAATGATAAAAATGAATAAAATATATTATGAAAATCAATACATAAGAGAATTTAATACAGATATTATAAATATACAAAAAAGAGATGATAAATATTTAGTAGAACTTAAGGATACTGCTTTTTTTGAAGGTGGTGGTGGCCAAAGGAGAGATTTTGGTACAATTGATGGAATAAAGTTAGAAGATATATTAGCTGAAAATGAAAAAATATTATATGTTTTACCAGAGAAACCTCAAAATATAATTAATGTAAAGTGTGTAGTAGATTGGGATAATAGATTTGATTTTATGCAAAAACATTCTGCTCAACATGTGTTATCAGGATGTTTTTATAAATTATTTAATGCAAATACTGCTGGCATTCATTTAGGTAATGATATAAGTTATGTAGATATAGTTGGTATTATTACAAAAGAGCAAATCAAAAAAGCTGAAGAATATGCAAATAACATTATACATGAAGGAAGAAAATTTAAATTTACTATTACAACTAGAGAAAAAGCAGAAAATATGGGACTTAGAAGAAAACTTCAAACAGAAGATAATAATATTAGAGTAGTTGAAATAGAAGGTCTTGATATTAATGCTTGTTGTGGTGTTCATTGTCAAAATACAAGGGAGCTTCAGCTTATAAAAATAATTAATTTTGAAAAGCATAAGGGAAATACAAGAATATACTATAAGGCTGGAAAAGGAGCAGTAGATTATGTTCTTAATAGTAGCATGATTTTTGATGAAATATGTAATAAATTAAGTACTGGCATAAAAGACATTAGGGCAACAATTAACAATTTATTAATAGAGAATAGTAGGTTAAAAGATGAAAATTCAAAAATGCAGTTAGAAGCTATACAAAGTGAAACTGAGAAATTGATAAAAAATAGTGAAAAAATAAATGAAGTATCACTAGTATTTAAAATTTACAAAAATAAAGATAAAAAATTTCTTAATAAAATAGTAAATAAAATAATAAACGAAAATACAAGTATTATAATATTTTTTAATATTTTAGATAATAAGGTATCTGTTATATGTGCTTGTTCTAAAGATATAAAAATAAACATGAATGATATTTTAAATGAAATATTACTTATTATTGATGGAAAAGGCGGGGGAAGTAATATAATGGCACAGGGATCTGGCAGTGGAGTTGAAGATGTTAAAAAAGCTCTTAATATATCTTACCAAAAAGTAAAGAAGGAACTTTTAAAATAGTGTTTTTTCTTTAGAAAGTAAAAATATATATAAAATAATTTTTATAACTATAAGACTTTGACTTACTTTGACTTTAAGTGTATAATTATATTAATGTTTAAAAACATTTAATTAATTTTACGTAATTTAGGAGGAGATATTTAATGAGTAGTGAAAAAGGAAATATTTCAATTAATACTGAAAATATTTTTCCAATTATAAAAAAATGGTTATATTCTGATAAGGACATTTTTGTAAGAGAACTTATTAGTAATGGCTGTGATGCTGTAAGTAAATATAAAAGACTTATTTCTATGGGTGAAGTTGATGATAGAGAAGATCAACAATTTAAAATTCTTGTAACTGTAAATAAAGAAAAGAAGACCATGACATTTAGTGATAATGGAATAGGAATGACAGAAGATGAAGTTAAAAAATATATAAATGAAATAGCTTTTTCAGGAGCTGAAGATTTTGTAAATAAATATAAGGATAAAATTGGAGAAGGAAATGATATTATAGGTCATTTTGGACTTGGATTTTATTCTGCATTTATGGCAGCTTCTAAAGTTTCAATAGATACACTTTCATATAAAGAAGGAGCAGAAGCTGTAAAATGGGTATCAGATGGTGGTACTGAATTTGAAATTTCAAAATCAGATATTAGAACTACTCGTGGTACAACAATAACATTATTTATAAATGAGGAAAGTGAAGAATTCTTAGAAGAATATAAATTAAGAAATATAATATCTAAGTATTGTGCATTTATGCCAACTGAAATATATTTAGAAGATGAATGTGTAGAAAAGAAAGAGGATGACAAATCAGTAGTTAGTCCTATAAATGATACAAAACCATTATGGATAAAAAAACCTAGTGAATGTACAGATGAAGAATATAAAGAATTTTATAAAAAAACATTTAGAGAATTTGAAGAACCATTATTTTGGATACATTTAAATGTGGATTATCCATTTAATTTAAAGGGAATTTTATATTTTCCTAAATTAAAAAATGAATTTGAACTTGTAAAAGGAGAAGTAAAATTATATAACAATCAAGTTTTTGTAGCTGATAATATAAAAGAAGTTATTCCAGAATTTTTACTTTTATTAAAGGGTGCAATTGATTGCCCAGATTTACCACTTAATGTATCAAGAAGTTTCCTTCAAAATGATAAGGATGTTTCAAGAATTTCAAAACATATAATTAAAAAAGTAGCTGATAAACTTAATTATATATTTAAAAATGAAAGGGAAAAATATAATGAATTTTGGGAAAACATCCAAATATTTATTAAATATGGCTGCTTAAGGGAAGAAAGCTTCTATGAAAAAATTAAAGATTCATTAATTTTTAAGGATATAAATGATAAATATATTACTTTAAATGAATATCTTGAAAATGCAAAAGAAAAGCATGAAAATAAGGTGTTTTATGTAAGTGATACAGAAAAACAAGCACAATATATAAAATTATTTAAAGAATATGATTTAAATGCAGTTGTACTTAATACAACTATAGATAACAATTTTATTTCATTCCTTGAATATAAAGACTCAAAAGTTAAATTTGCAAGAGTTGATTCTGATCTTTCAGATGTTTTAAAGGACAAAGAAAGTGAAGAAAATAAAGAAGCAAATGATAAGCTTATTGAAATATTTAAATCTGTAATTGGTGATAAAGTTAAAGAGTATAAGATTCAAGGACTTAAAAAAGAAGAAACACCAGCTATGGTATTAACATCAGAGGATTCAAGAAGAATGAAAGAAATGCAGGCACAATTTGGTGGTGTTGGTATGCCAAATCTTAACTTTAATGAAGAAAAAACTTTAGTAATTAATAATAACAATGAATTAGTTAAGAAAGTAGTTGAATTAAATAATGATGAAGCTAATAAAGATAAAGTAGATATTTTATGTAAACAAATTTTTGATCTTGCTTTAATTAGCAATCAGGAATTAGACGCAGAAAGTATTAGTGAATTTATAAATAGAACAAACAAAATAATGATGATGGCTTTATAAATTAGAAAAAAATCTAGAACATATAATGTGCTCTAGATTTTTTCTTTTAAAAAAAACTTTTAAGATATGATATAACATATTTATCTAGATCTTCTTTTATATCTTTATTATTTCGTATAAGGTCTTTTTGTCTTGTTGTTATTCTTATGGAATAAACTTCCTTCCTTTTTTCTAAATTATCAGTAGAATTTTCTTTTTTTGTTACTATTTTGTTATCCATTATATGCACCTCCTAATATATGTATACTTAAGTAAATTAGAGATATGCATATAAATTTATATATTTCTTTATAGATTAAGAAAAATCTTTATGCTATAATAATTAATTATTGAAAGATAGGTGAAAAAGTTGAAAAAGATAAAAAAAATAATATCAATGTGTATTGCATTGGCTACTACTATTTGCATATTGCAAGGATGCACAGATAATAAAAAGAAAGAAACTTATTCAGAAGATACATTAAATATTTGGGCAAATATGATAAATGATGATTCAAAAACATATAATGAAATAGCTGAAAAGTGGTCTGAAAATCATAATGGAATGAAGGTTAATTTTATAGATAGTGATGTTTCTGCAACTGATTATATTGAAAATGAATTAAAACCAGATATTGTCCTTGGAATGGATACAAGAGAAGCTGAAAAGGTAGTTCTTGCAAAATGCGCAGATGAAATTCCAGGAGAATTATTTTCTGATGATGAATTTACATCAAAGGATTTAATTGATGTTATAACTATAAATGGGAAAAAATATGGAGTTCCATTTACTCAAGATACACCTATTTTATTTTATCGTAAGGACAAAGTAAATAATGTACCTGAAACTATGGAAGATTTAATTAAGGATGCTGAAGATGTTGGATTTACTACAACAATTGATGATAAATTTATTAATTATGGTTTTATGTCCGCTTATGGTGGATATTATTATAAGTATAATGAAGATGGAACTTTTGATGACCACAATATAGGTTGTGATACCAAAGAAGCCATTGAAGGATATGAATTTATTTATGATTTAGTAAATAAATATAAATTTTGTTTAGCTGGTACTACTGATATGATGGCAACTAATGGATTTGAATCTGGAAAATGTGGCTACTATATAGGTGAATATGGACGAGTAAGAACTTTTAATAATCATAATATAGATTTTGGAGTGTCAAAAATACCAACATTAAATGGTAATGAAGTAAAACCATTTAAAATAGTTACAATGTCTGTAGTAAATCCAAACAGTTCTAAAAAAGATCTTGCATGGGATTTTTTAAGATATTTTATGGATGAAGCTTCAGAATATGTTATGACAAGTAATCCTAAAGCACCAGTCCTTAAAAAAAGTCTAGATACAGATTCTTATAAAAATTCAGAATATTTAAGTGAATTTTACAAACAGTCACTTTCTGCTGAACCATATCCCAATATTATATCTGCTTCTATATATGGAAGTGCAATAGATAATAATATATCGGCTATGACATTAAAACAAATGACACCAGAAGAATGTGCTTCTCAAATAAAAAGTGACCTTATAGAGTCTAGAGAGCAAACAATAACAGGTTCTTCAGAAAAATAATAATATTTTATTTGGTGTTCTAAAATATTATTAAGGTCATACAATAGTTATATATTTATTTGACAATAAATACTGTTTTTGCTATTATAAAATAAATAATTTAAATGTAGTGATAGGGAGTGCCTTAAGCTTTTGGCTTAGGGCTTTTTTGTGTAGGAGGGGAAAAGATGCATATAAAAGGAACAGAACTTTTTGTTAAGTCATTAAAAGAAGAAGGAGTAGACACACTATTTGGATATCCAGGCGGTAAAGCAATTCATATATTTGATGCTTTGTATGATGAAGATAGTATAAATATAATATTACCAAGACATGAGCAGGCACTTATACATGAAGCAGAAGGTTATGCAAGGGCAACTGGAAAAGTTGGAGTATGCCTTGTTACTAGTGGACCTGGGGCAACTAATCTTGTTACAGGAATAGCAGATGCAAATTATGATAGTATACCACTTGTATGTTTTACTGCACAGGTACCAAGGAACCTTATTGGTAATGATTCATTTCAAGAAGTAGATATAGTAGGAGTTACAAGGAGTATATCAAAGTATAGTGTAACTGTTAGAAATAGAAAAGATCTTGGAAGAATAATAAAAGAAGCTTTTTATATAGCAAGGACAGGAAAGCCAGGTCCTGTTGTTGTGGATTTACCTGAAGATGTAATGCTTGAAATAGGCGATGATGTATATAAAGAAGACATAAATATAAGAGGATATAAGCCTAATACTGAAGTTCATGTGGGACAAGTAAAAAGAGCAGCAGAACTTTTACAAAAATCTAAAAAACCACTGTTTTTAATTGGTGGTGGTGTCAATATAGCAGGCTGCAAAGATGAATTTACAAAGCTTGTAGAAAAAACTAAAATACCAGTTGTAACTACTGTTATGGGAAAAGGAGCCATAGATACAGATAATAAATTTTATATAGGTAATATTGGTATGCATGGTTCCTTTGCAGGAAATAAGGCTATAAGTAATTGTGATGTATTATTTTCCATTGGAACAAGGTTTAATGATAGAATTACTGGTAAAATCGAAGAATTTGCAAAAAATGCAAAGATAATTCATGTGGATATAGATTCTGCTTCTATATCAAGAAATATAAAAGTAGATATACCAATAGTTGCAGATGCTAAAAAGTTTATGCCTGTTATGCTTCAATATGTGAAGAATTACAAAACTGAAGAATGGATAAAAGAAATAGAAGCTTGGGATAGTGAACATCCATTAAGTTTAAGTGCACCAGAGGGAATATCTCCAAGAAAGGTTATAGATACTGTAAATAAAGTTTATAATAATGAAATTGTTGTAACAGATGTAGGACAGCATCAAATGTGGACTTGCCAATTTATAGATCTTAAAGATAAAGCACAGCTTATTACCTCAGGGGGTCTTGGAACTATGGGGTTTGGACTTCCAGCGGCAATAGGAGCTAAAATAGGGGATAAAACAAGGGATGTAATATGTATATCAGGAGATGCAGGCATGCAGATGAATATACAGGAACTTGTAACAGCAGCATCAAATGAACTTCCTATTACAATATGTATTCTTAATAATAGTTATTTAGGAATGGTTAGACAATGGCAAAAACTTTTCTTTCATAAGAGATATTCAAGTACATGTACAAGAAGAATAAAAGAATGTGATAAAAGATGTAAGGGACCAAGTGATAAATGTCCACCATATTCTCCTGATTTTATAAAAATAGCAGATGCATATGGCATTAAAGGAATAAGAGTAACAGATGAAAATAATCTTTTAGAAGCCTTCAAAGAAGCAAAGGAAAACAAAAAAGGTCCAACACTAATTGAAATAATAATTGATGCTGAAGATATTGTACTTCCAATGGTTCAAGGTGGCAAAGCATTAGATAATATGATTCTTGAGTAAATAGGAGGAAATAATATGAAAAAGAGATGGATTTCATTATATGTAGAAAATGATGTTGGAGTTCTTGCAAAGATTTCAAGTTTATTTTCTGCAAAATCATACAATTTAGATAGTTTAACTGTAGGAACAACTGAAGATGAAAGTGTATCAAGAATGACTATAAGTGTTATAAGTGATGATGCAACTTTTGAACAAATAAAAAAGCAGCTTAATAGATGTGTAGAAGTAATAAAGGTTGTAGATTTTACCAATACGCCTATTCAACTTAAGGAAATATTGTTTATAAAAATTAAAAATTGCACTAAAAGTGATAAAGTAGAAATATTTCAAATTGCAAAAGTTTTTAATTTAGAAATAAAAGACTATGGAGTAGATAGTGTTTTATTAGAATCAGTAAAAACAGAAGAAAAAAATAATGATATTATAAAACTTATTAAAAAACAATTTAAATCTATTGAAGTAGTAAGAGGCGGTAGTGTTGCAATAGAATCCATAAGTACTGCAGATAAATAAATTTTATGTTTGGAGATATATTAATGAATAAGGATGAATTTCTTCAAAGAATGAGATTTAATTTAAAAGGTATGCCAAGTGAAAAGTTAGATAGCATAATTAATTATTACAATGGATATTTTAAGGATAAAGATATTAATAATAATGTAGATGTTATAAATTTATTAGGACATCCTGACAAATTATCAAGACAAATAATTGAGGATTACTCAAAAAGCGAAAATTCTGAAAATAACATTGTGCAGAATAATTCTACAAATAATATAAATAATCAGAATTATGAATTTTTTTATAATTCTGATTATAATAATTTTAATAAACCTTTAGTTAAGAAAAAAAATAATAAACTAAAAACTATTTTGATTGTTTTAGCAATTTTATTTTCTCCAGTTATACTTGGCATTTCTATTGGAATTTTTGGAGTTTTAGTAGGACTTTTTGCTGCTTTTATTTCAATAATAGTATCAACAGCAGCTGTTTCTTTAGTTGGAATTTTTGTGTCTGTAGTATCATTTTTCCTTATACCTGAAAGTTTGGCTTCATTTGCTTTTTATTTAGGATTAGGTCTTATATTATTTTCCATAGGAAGCACTTTACTATATTTGGAAATGATTTCAATAAAGAAGATAGTGGGTTTTATATTAAATAAAAAGAAGAAGGGAGCTTTAGATTATGAGTAAATTTATAAAAATTATGATGTTAATTCTTCTTTTAGGTTTAATATTAATTGTAACAGGCTATATAGAAGGTGGATTTAGAACATTTGAAATTTCAGACTTTAAAATAGCATTTAGTGATGATAAAACAATTATAAAAGAATCATATACTATTGATGATGTAAAGCAAATAAAAATAAATGTTGAAAGTGTAGAAGAAATAGATATTCATGTGGCTGATGAATTTAAACTAGAAATGGAAGCATGTGATTTAGGAAATGGTAAAAAATCAATATCCTATGATATAAATGATGGAATTTTAAATGTAAATCAAGAAAGTGATGATAGAAAAATTACTTTTGGATTTCTTAATAATTCTAAGGAAAAGATAAAAATAACAATACCTAAGGATTTTTCTTTAGAAAATTTTGAATTAGAAAGTGATTATTCTAACATTAACATATCTGATGTTTCTTTAAAAAAAGCATTAATTCAAAGTGATTATGGAAATATTAATTCTAACAATATTAGTATTAATGATGATTTATCAATAAAAGCAGACTATGGAGATATAAATATAGATAATATTTATTGCAATAATTTAAATGTAACTTGTGATTATGGAGATGTAAATATACAAACAGCAGAAAAGGAGAACTTGTTTGATTATACACTTGAAACTACATATGGTGACATAAAATTAAATGGTAATTCTTTTGAAGATAATTATTCTAGAAATAATAATGCTACAAAAAGAATGAATGTAATATGTAATTATGGAGATATAGAAATTGATACATTGAAAAATTAATAGCTATTGCATTATAAAAGGTGGGCATAAGCCTAAGCCCACCATAAAGTTTTATTTAAATTAAGTTTCCATTTTTTAAGGAAGCTTTTTTTATTTTTATGTTAAATATTTTTTCATACTTTTTAACATAAGTAATTTCTCTTGAAGTTACAATAGAAATACATTTGCCAAAAGCTTTTCCTCTTGCAGTTCTACCTGCTCTATGAAGGTATTCTTCACTATTTGAAGGAAAATCTAAATTTATTATGTGAGTAACATCATTTATATCAAGACCTCTTGCTGAAAGGTCTGAAGATACTAAAATGTTTATTTTACCTTTTCTAAAGCTTTCAAGAGCATTTTGTCTAGATTCTTTACTTACATTTTTAGAAAGAGTAAAGGTAGTTTTGTTATGAAAATTCAATTTTTCTGAAGTATTTTTAAGATCATAGGCGTTGTTTACAAAAACTATAGCTTTTGTAGGGTTTTCTGCTGCTATAAGTTTTCTTAAAGTTTCAAATTTGTCTCTCTTATCTACTTCAATAAAAAAATGATTAATATTTGGATTTATGGAAAGCTTTTTGGATGATTTATGTATTTTAGGATTTTTTAAAATATCCATGGCTGTTTTTAAGGCATTTTCATTTATACTAGCTGAAAACATTAAAATTTGTGTATCTCTCATAGATTTTTTTATTATGTCTTTTACCATATTTTTGCTTGTGTTATCTAAAAGATTATCAGCTTCATCAATTACTATTGTTTTTAAAGTATGGGCAGTTATTTTTTTCTTTTTTATAAGATCCATTACTCTTCCAGCTGTACCTACAATTATATGAGGTTTTGTATCTTTTATTTTTTTTATTTGCCTATCAATATTTACATCCCCCATAATTGGAAGTGAAGTTACATTTATACAGCTATTTTTACTTAAAAGCTTTATTTGATTTTCTGTCTGGATAACAAGCTCATGTGTAGGTGCAAGAATAAGGCATTGCATTTCTTTCTTTGATGTATCTATTTTTTGCAATATAGGAGCTACAAAAGCTAAGGTTTTTCCACTACCTGTAAAGGATTCTGCAAGAACATCAAATCCATTTAAAATATCTTCTATTACTAAATTTTGAATTTCAGTTGGAGTTTTTATGTTTTGCTTATTTAAGCCTTCTATTATTTCCTTATTTAAATTTAATTCTTTGAAAGTTTTCAAATTTGATCCTCCTAAATGTTTAAAAAATATAAATTAATTATATACTTTTTTCATAATGGTGTCATTAATGATAATAAGTTTTAATGCATTTTTTCTTTTTAGATAGTATAATATATATGAAAAGAAAGGGTGAGTATTATGGAAATAGGAAGAGTTAGAAGTTCTACAATTACAAAGACAGGAGAAGAAAAAAAAATAGTTTCAGGCAGAAAAAGTTTTTCAAGAAGCTTTGATCAAGCAAAGGAAAGGAAATCTCAAGAGCAGCTTGATAAAATGGCTGAAGATATTAAGAAAAAAGGAAATAGACTTGTAATTACAAAAACTTATGCAGATGTGAAAATCTATAAAAAATTAATTAAAGAATATTTACAATCAGTTCTTGATTATATGTATAATACAAAGAAAGACATAAGCTTCTGGCAAACTCAATATTTTATTACTGTAGATACAGTAGATGAAAAATTAGAAGAGCTTACTAAGGCTATAGTAGAAGACCAAATGGAAAATATAAACATAGCTTCTACCATTGATGAAATTCAAGGATTAATTGTAGATATATATAGGTAATAATATTTATATTTTTGTATATACTATTACCATTATATTATTTACATAATAGGAGGCATTGTATAATGAAAAAGAAAATATCCTTTTGCTTAAGCATTATAATGTTTGTATTTTGTTTTGTAGCTTGTGGCAATTCAAAATCTACTACATCTAATAATGAAACATCTAAAAATAGTGATCCAGTACAGGTAAAAATGATAATACCAGATGGCATTACAGCTATTGCTTGTGCAAAACTTGTAAAAGAAAATACAACAATTGATTCTAATTATAATATGGAATATTCCATAGAAAAATCTTCAGAAAATGTGGTGTCTGCTGTACTTAAAGGAGATGCTGATTTAGCTGTTGTTCCATCAAATGTTAGTGCTACACAATATAATAAAACTGGAAATTACAAAATTGCAGGAACAATTGGCTGGGGATCATTTTATTTAGTTTCTACTGGTGATGAAAGTACTATTGATGATTTAAAGGGTAAAGAAATATATAACATAGGTAAGAATTTAACTCCGGATATTGTCATGAAGTCAATTTTAAAAGATAAGGGATATAATCCAGATGCAGATTTTAATTTTTCTTATGTTAATGGTGTAACTGAGCTTGCACCTATGGTTATTTCAGGAAAAACTAAATACAGTGTTTTACCAGAACCAGCTTTATCACAAGTATCATCTAAAAATCAAAATGCAAAAGTTATTTTAAATTTAAATGATGAATGGAAAAAACTTAATAATAGTGAATATGGATATCCTCAATCAACACTTATAATTAGCAAGAATTTTTATGAAAATAACAAAGATTTTGCAAATAAGCTAATAAGTGAAGTTAAAGAAAGCTGCATATTTGCCAGTGAAAAAAATAGTGATTTACCTACATATTGTGAAGAAATAGGAGTATCAACAGATAAAAACATAGTAATTAAGGCAATGGACAAAGCCAATATTTCTTATACAGATATAAAAGATTGTTATAAGGAATATAAAACTTACTTTGAAAAATTAAGCAGTTTTGATGCAAGTACAATAGGAGGAAAGGTACCTGATGATGAAATTTTCCTTGAAAAATAGTTTATTAAAATCTAAAGTTTATGTGATTTTAGGATTAGTTTTTTTAATTATTTTATGGGAAATTTCGGCTATAATTATAAATAATAATATTTATCTTCCAAGAATTGAAGAAGTTTTTTCTTCAATTCTTTTAATAATTAAAGAAAAAAGCTTTGTTAAGGATTCTTTATCAAGCTTTTTAAGAAGTATAATAAGTTTTGTTAGTGCATTATTTATAGCAGTAATACTTGGAGTTATTTCAACTGTAAAAAAGCCTTTTAGGGAATTTTTAAAACCAATTAATGCTATTACAAAGACTATTCCTACTATGGTTTTAGTTGTTTTATCACTTGTTTGGTTTGATAAGGATAAGACTCCTTATTTAGTTGGTATACTTATAGTTTTTCCTATATTTTATGAAGGTATAATTGGTAATTTGCTTAATGTAGATTATAAAATTATTCAAATGTGTAAAATATATAATATAAAAATAAAAGAAATGATAAAGAAAATATATATACCAGTAATAATAAATTTTATAGAAAATAATTTTGTATCTTCTTTTTCTTTAGCATTTAAAGTGGTAATTGCAGGAGAAGTACATGGACAACCTAAATATGGAATTGGTTCATCAATTCAAAATGCAAAGGCAAATTTTGATGTTTCAAAAATATTTGGCTGGATAATAATAATAGCTTTTATTTCAATAATTTTTGATGCTATTAATATGTTAATACGAAGGAAAGCTAATAAATGGAGAATTAAAAATGAAAATTGAGCTTAAGGGTATAAATAAATCATTTGGAGATAAAACTATATACAAGGATTTTAATATATGTTTTACTAATAATATAAACTGTATATTAGGAAAGTCAGGGGGAGGAAAAAGTACACTGCTTAATATAATTTCAGGACTTGAAAAAGCTGATTCAGGAAATATTTCAGGTATAAATTTAAATGATATAAGCTATGTTTTTCAAGAACATAGGCTTATTCCCTGGCTTACTGTGAAAGAAAATATTGAACTTTTTATATATAATTATTATTCTAAAGAGGAAGCAGGAAAAAAATTTGAATTCTATTTAAATTTACTTGAATTAAGTAAATGTAAAGAAAATTATATTGAATCCTTAAGTGGTGGCATGAAACAGCGAATTAATATTTTAAGGGCACTTTTAAAGCCCTCTAAGGTGATTTTAATGGATGAGCCATTTAAGTCATTAGATTATAAGGTTAAATATAATATAATGAAAAAATTAAAAAGTATCTTAAAAGAAGAAAATAGAAGTTTAATATTTGTTACTCATGATGTGGATGAAGCTATATATATGGAAGGTGAAATATTTATTTTAGGAGGTGTACCTTTTAAAATAAAAGGTACATATTCTAATAATTTATATTCATACAAAGATGAAATACTTAATCTTATTTAATTTTAGGTGTAATAATAATGAATTTTTGAATAATATATATTATATAAATTATGTGTTGAAATAATTATATATTGTTATATAATATTAATAACAATTATCAATTAAAATTAAGCTTTTTAGCTATTTAGGAGGTTTTATATATGGCAAAACAAATAAATGATAATAATTTTGAGAGTGAAGTACTACAAAATGAAGGAGTAGTAGTTGTAGATTTTTATGCAGATTGGTGTATGCCATGCAAAATGCTTGCTCCAGTAATAGAAGAAATAGAAGGAGAATTAAAAGAAGCGAAGTTTGTAAAAATAAATGTAGATGATTCACCTGTAACAGCTAACACTTATAGAGTAGCAAGTATACCTACTATAAAAATCTTTAAAAATGGTGAACTTAAGGATAGTAAGGTAGGATTTAATCCTAAAGAAGTTATAAAAGAGGCTATTGAAGAGGTGCTATAAAAAATGAAAAGGTATGATATAGCCATTATAGGTACTGGTCCTGCAGGCATTTCAGCTGCTATTAATGCAAAGATACGTAATAAATCTTTTATACTTTTTGGAACTAATAATTTAAGTGCAAAACTTCAAAGGGCAACTGAAATAAATAATTATTTAGGTTTTCCTAAAATTTCAGGAAGTGACTTAAAAAAAACATTTCACAATCATTTAAAAGAATTAGAAATAGAAATAACAGAAAAAAGAATAAATAATATATATTCTATGGGCAATTATTTCGCATTAGCAGTTAACACAGAAATTTATGAAGCTAAATCTGTTATTATTGCAACAGGAGTAGAATTTACAAAGGCTATTGAAGGAGAAGAGGAGTTTTTAGGCAGGGGAGTAAGTTATTGCGCCACCTGTGATGCAATGCTTTATAAAAATAAAGAAGTAGCGGTAATATCTTCTACATTAGAAGGTGAAAAGGAAGCTGAATTTTTAAATGAAGTAGCATCAAAGGTTTATTATATTCCTTTATATAAAGGAGAATATAATTTAAATAAAGAAATTGTAGTTATACAGGATAAGCCAATAAAAATATCAAATAAAGATAAAGAAGGAATCATAAAAGAACTAAAACTCAAAAATTCCACAATAGAATGTAGTGGAGTATTTGTATTAAAAGATGCCATATCTCCAGCACAATTAGTGCCAGGATTAAATACAAAAGATGGGCATATTGAAGTTACAAGACAAATGGAAACTAATATAAAAGGTTGTTTTGCAGCAGGTGATTGTACTGGAAAACCATATCAGTATATTAAAGCTGCTGGAGAAGGAAATGTTGCAGCTTTAAGTGCTGTAAGGTATTTAGATAATATAAATGAAAAATAATATTCATTTAACAAAAGCAAATATAATTAGTTTCTTAAAGAAAGAATGTGTGTTAATAATTGCATCATTACTTGCAATTATTACATCATTTTTTTCTCCTTTTAAATTGTCTTATATTAATTTTAAAGTTCTTATTTTACTTTTTAATCTTATGATAGTTATAGGTGCATTTAGAAAGCTAAGGATACTAGATTCTTTAGCTCTATTTTTGCTTAAAAAATGTAAAAGTATGCGATCTGTAAACTTTGCATTAGTTTTTATTACATTTTTTGTTTCTATGATTGTAACAAATGATGTTTCCTTATTAACTTTTGTGCCTTTAACAATTATATTAGCAGATAAATCAAATGTAAATATGATGAATACAATAATACTTGAAACAATTGCTGCAAATATAGGAAGTAGTCTTACACCTGTAGGAAATCCCCAAAATCTTTATATTTACACAAAATACAATATAAATACTGTAGAATTTATTAATATTACAGGAAGGTTTGTTTTTCTTGGAGGTATTATTCTTATATTGCTTATATTATTTCAAAAAAATAAAAAAATAAATGTATCAATAAAAAGTATAGAAATATGCGGAAGATTTAAACCTGTGTTATATTTATTTTTACTTATGGCAGTTATTGGCTCTGTGTTTAATATTATAGATTATAAATTAGTTTTTGCACTAATAATCATTATAGTAATAATTTTGGATAGAGATTTATTTTTGCAAGTTGATTATTCTTTGATATTTACATTTATAACTTTTTTTATATTTGTTGGTAATATATCTAATATGGAATTTATAAAAGATTTTATGAAAAATATTTTAAGTACATCAAAATCTACATATATAGCTAGTATTTTTAGTAGTCAGATTATAAGTAATGTTCCAGCTACAATGCTTGTAACAGGTTTTAGTAATAAGTATAAAGAAATACTTTTGGGAGTAAATATAGGAGGGCTTGGAACAATAATTGCATCTCTTGCAAGTTTAATATCATATAAGTTTTATTGCAGCAGTAATATGGCAAGTAATTTTTCTAAAAGCAAAGATAAAAAGTCTTCTAAAGAATATTTAATAAAGTTTTCTATATATAATTTTATATTATTATTAATATTTACTGTGTTTTTTGTAACAATTATGTAACTTGCTTATTATTATTCATAATTTGGTTGACCTTGTAAATAATTTTATATATTATTATTATAAATATAATTTTGGGAGAATGATAAATGGATATAAAAAAAGAGACTAAAGACATAGCAAAGCATATAATTTCTTTGAGAAAACACTTTCATAAGCATCCAGAACTTGGACTTCAGGAATTTGAAACTTCAAAAAAGATAAAAGAGGAACTTGATAAATTAAGTATTGAATATATTGAAGTGGCTGAAACTGGAATTATTGCATCAATTGGAAAAGGTGAAGGCAGAACTATTGCACTTAGAGCTGATATGGATGCCCTTAAGATTACTGAAAAAACTGGAGTTTCTTATGCATCACAAAATCCAGGAATTATGCATGCTTGTGGTCATGATGCACATACAGCTTCTCTTATTGGAGCTGCAATGATTTTAAAAAAGCATGAAAATGAAATACCTGGTAAAGTTCTACTTATATTTCAACCATCTGAAGAAAATTGTAAGGGAGCAAAACTTATTATAGAAGAGGGATACTTGCAAAATGAAGATGTAGATGAAATTTTTGGACTTCATGTGTTTACTGATATTGAATGTGGCAAAATATCAATAGAAGAAGGGCCTAGAATGGCAGAATCAGATATATTTAAAATAAATATTGCTGGAAGATCTGGTCATGCTGGAAAACCACATTTATGTATAGATGCTGGTCTTGTTGCTTCTGCAATTGTGCTTAATTTGCAGTCAATTATAAGTAGGCGTGTTAATCCTATTGATTCAGCAGTTGTTACAGTAGGGCATATAGAGGCTGGGGCACAGCATAATATAATTCCTGGTAATGCATATATTGAAGGAACAGTAAGAACTTTTTCAATAAATACTGCAAAATTTATAGAAAATGAAATAAAAAGAGTGGTATATAATACAGCAGCTTCTTATGGAGCAACAGTAGATATAGATTATAACTTAGCAGCTCATCCTATTGTTTTTAATGATAAGGAAGCAACTGAAACAGCTCTTGAAGGTGCAAAAAAGATATTTAATGATGAAAATCTTGTGTCTATTCCTAAAATAATGCTTGGAGAAGATTTTTCAATGTATCAAAAAAATATTCCTGGAGTCTTTGCTTTTGTAGGTGCTGGTAATGAAGAAATGGGAAGGGCATATCCTAATCACCATGAAAAATTTAACATAGACGAAAAATCAGTACTTATATGTACTCAGCTTTATGTAGCATATGCAATGGAAGCGGTAGTTAAGGAAGCAAGAAAACATAGAGAATAGGAGATGGTATAATATGTTTGAAGATTTTTATTCATATATATCTGAAATTAATTCCTTTTCTATTGCATTAAGATTATTAATTGCTAGTATATGTGGTGGTGTAATAGGACTTGAAAGAGGTAGAAGAGGTCAAGCAGCAGGATGTAGAACTCATATGCTTGTATGTTTAGGTTCTGCTGCTGTTATGATGACTAATATATTCGTTTATAATAATTTTGGACAGGTGAGTGATCCTACTAGAATTGGAGCACAGGTAGTAAGTGGTATTGGTTTTTTAGGTGCTGGAACTATTCTTGTAACAAGTAAAAATCAAGTTAAAGGTTTAACTACAGCAGCAGGTCTTTGGGCATCAGCATGTATGGGACTTGCTATTGGAATAGGTTTTTATGAACTTGCTATTATTGGAACAATATTTATTTTACTTATTATAGGAATTTTAAATAAACTTGATAACAAAATATATGGAAAATCAAGAATAATGGAAGTATATGTAGAACTTAATGGTTCTCATGTATTAAAAAGCATAATAGAATATGCAAGGAAAAATTCATTTGAAGTTAAACATATTCAAGTTCTTAAAAATAAGGAAATTGATAAAGGGATAACAGGTACAGTATGTACCATAAAATCTAAAAATAAATATGACCATGCTCAAATAATAGCAGATATAAGTGCTATAGATGGAGTATCATACATAGAGGAATTATAAAAAGTTAGGGGATGAGAAGATGAAAAGGTTTAAGTTGAAAGGTAAAATAGTTTTTATTATGACAATAATGTTATCTTTTGAAAGTTCTTTTTATGCAGTATCATATGCTTCTGAAGGCAGCGACGAATTAAAAGTTCAAGATGTTAATTACAGTAAGGAATTTGAGGAATATTGTAATGATTTAAAAGATGGAGATGTATCAAAATATAATGGTTTGATACCTAATATATATGATGTTGAGCTTACAAAGTCTGGGGCTTTAGAAAGTTTTGATTCTAAATATGATCCTCGAGAATTAAACTTAACAACTTCTGTTAAAAATCAAGGTATAAATGAGGTATGTTGGGCATTTGCAGGTATGGGAACTTTAGAAGCATATTTTAAGCTTAAGGGACTTGGGACTTTTGATTTTTCAGAAGAACATGCAAGATGGTATAATACGTTAGATGAAAATGGATATGGATGGAATAGGACTGTTAGTGAGGGAGGCCCTACTCAAATTGTGCCTGGATATTTTACTTCAGGTGCAGGACCAAAGCTTGAAAAAGATATACCATATTCTTATTCTAATACAAATAGACCTTCTAATATGGATAGTGTAAAAACAGTAGTTGATGTTACGGATATTGAATACGTTGCAAATGATACTAATTCTGTAAAAAGAGCAATTAAAGAGAATGGTGCTGTTGAATCTTGTTATTATGATAATTCATCATACTATAGTGGAAATTCTTATTATTATAATGGAAGTTCAGATACAACAGTAAATCATGCAATAACTATTGTAGGTTGGGATGATAATTACTCAAAGGAAAATTTTAAAAATGCTTATAAACCTGAAAATAATGGAGCTTGGCTTATAAAAAACAGCTGGGGTCAGAATAAATATGATGGTGGTTATATGTGGATATCTTATGAAGATAAGATTCTCTTAAATGGCAAGAATGGAAATCTAAATTATTCCATTAAAAGTGCTCAGTTAGCTGATGATAATGATAAAAAGAAATATGAATGGGATAAATATGGAGCAATAACAAAGTGTGGCTTTACACTTAATAATAAAAAAGTTGATGAAGCTTATTATATGAATATTTTTGATTTTACAAATGATTATGATATATTAGATTCTGTAATGTTTATGTCCGAAAGCATAGGTGCAACTTATAGCGTTTATTATGATATTTTAGATGAACAAGGTATTCCTAATACAGATGTAAATAAAATGAAACTATTAGCAACTGGAACAATAGATTATTCTGGTTATAAGACTGTAAAAGTTAACAATTATCCATTAAAGAGTGGTAAAGGTGCTATAGTAGTTAAGGTAAGTGATCCAGGGAATGCTAATGGTATAAGTATTGGATGTGAAACTAAAGTTACATATGTTAATAATAATAAAGTTGCTTATTACCCAGAAGCTAATGAGGGGGAAAGCTTTATTATGGTAAATAATGATAAAAGTAATAATATTATCATTGAGGACATGAATGGTAATAATATGAAAAGTGCTTCCAATTATACACCTAAAAATTTTTCTATAAAGGCTATTACAGTAAAAGGAAACCATGATTATGCTACTCTCCAATTGCCACAGGATTATGAAAAATATGTTTCTTATTTGGAAGATTTAGAGAAAAACGGAAGTAGTGAATATGAGGAAAAGCTTGCATTTATGCTTAAGAAGTATAATAGTCTTGATTATGAAGATATTACAGAAATTTCACAAGATATTAGAAATAAAATAGAAACTTTAAGTGTAAAATTAGCAGATAAAAATCATAAATCTGGTGATATTGTATCATATAATTTACCTTGGAATATAAAAATTCAATCAGAAATTATTGATGCACAATCTAATGAGTGGAAGACTTTTGAAGATAAAATTACGAATAAAAAAATATTACAGGTATATAAAATTAATGCATATGATATACTAGATAAAAAAGCATATATAGAGAATATAGATATTGGCATAAATAATACATATAATAAAAAGCTTTATACATTTGTGTTAAAAAATAATGATCTAATAGAAAAAGAATCTTCAATAGAAGGTTCAAATATAAATTTAAATATAAGTGATGATTCCTATATAGCTCTAGCAGAGGATGCATCTACAACTCCAGGTTCAAGTACTGTAACCTTTGACAAAAATCAAGTGATTTTTACAATGATGTTGTTTATATTGTCAATCTTTACAATTTATTCATTAACTAAAAATAAAAAAGTGATATAATATTTATGAATTATATAACTATTGTTAAAAAGGAGAAAAGAAATGAGATTAGTTTACAAAAATCCAAAGGAATTAGGAACAGCAGTAAAGGATCTTGTAGATGAATATCAAGATGATTTAATTACTTATGAAAAATTCCAGGAAAAATTAAAAAAGGTATCCGAAACAAATAAGGAAAGATTATTTAAAAATGGAAAGGTTGAAAGCAAAATAGCTGTTATTCTTGGTGATGAAAGAATTGAACTTTTAAATAAAGCTTTAGCTTAGTAAATTTTAAATTAGTTGATATTTAGCTGTTGCATTATATGTAACAGCTATTTTTTAAAAATTAAATTGTAAGAATAAAAAGCAATTGAAATGATATATTATATTTATAAAGTATAATTTATGGAGGGATTTTTTGGGTAAAATAATTATAGTAGTAGTATTAGTAATAATAGTATTAGTTTTTTTTACATTATATTTTATGAATAAAGAAGCTTTTAAACAGACAGAATTTAAAAAGCGTAAGGATAAAAACATGGCATTTGTTGCTCTTGAAAAGATTAATATGCTTGATAAAAAAATATATAATTACGAAAAGATAGAAGAAGTTACTGTAAAATCAAAAGACAATTATAATTTAAAGGGATATTTTATTGAAAAATATAAACAATCAAATAAATATGTTATTTTGATTCATGGATACAGCTGCAATCACTATTCATCAATGGCTTTTGCTAGAATGTTTTTAAATAAGGGGTTTAATGTTTTAGCAGTTGATTCAAGAAGTCATGGAGAAAGTGAAGGAATTTATGCTACTTATGGTTATTATGAAAAGGATGATATAAATTTATGGATAGAAGAGATTAAAAAAAGAATTAATAAAGATGAGCTTTTTTTAGGACTTCATGGACAATCTATGGGGGCTTCTACTTCATTGATAGTTGGAGGAAATAATAAAGATGTTAAATTTGTAATAGATGATTGTGGATTTTCTAGAGCTAAGGATTGTATCAAATTCACAATAGGAAATCATAAATATGTTCCAATTAATATTATTTATAAATGTCTTAATAAAAAACTCATAAGGCTTGCTAAATTTAATTTAGAAGAATCTAACCCTATTGATGAAATAGTAAAAAGAAAAGATTTGCCTGTGCTTTTTGTCCATGGAATGAAGGATGAAAAAGTTCCATATAAAATGGCTGAGGAAATGTATAATAAAAAACAAGGGAAAAATGACATTTTATTCTTAGTTAAAGATGCAGTTCATATGAATTGTTATGGTGTAGCTAAAAAAGAGTATGAAGAAAAAGTATATAAAATTATAGAACTAGCAGAAGAAATTTATAAAAAAAGGGTTAGCATTTAAAAAAAATACTAACCCGGTGGCTATCAACCTTTCGTAATTGAAAGGCTATTTATATTATATCCATGATTTTAGAATTTTATTCAATAATATAATTGCAATGAAACAAGTAATTATTAATATTCTTTTAATTTTTTTGCTTGACCTTTCATTTCCTTTATGATATAGTAATAACTGTTCTTGGTCCATTGGTCAAGTGGTTAAGACGTCACCCTCTCACGGTGAAATCAGGGGTTCGACTCCCCTATGGACTACCATGTAATTGTCGTAAGGCTTGCTAATAAGCTTGTCTTGCGGCTTTTTTTATTTGCTTTTAATAATGTGAAGAGGTGATTTTTTGGAAAAAGCAAGAAAGTTATTGAAGGAATATTTTGGGTATGATGCCTTTAGAAAATCACAGGAAGAAATAATAAATGAGATAGTAAATGGAAATGATGTTTTAGCAGTAATGCCAACAGGAGGAGGAAAATCTATATGTTATCAAATTCCAGCTCTTATATTTGAAGGAATAACTATAGTAATATCACCACTTATATCTCTTATGAAGGACCAGGTAGATAATATAAAAGAAAGTGGGATTAAAGCTGCATATATAAATAGTTCTGTAGATAGTTTGTCTATAAAAAACATATTATTAAGAGCAAAAAATGGAGATATAAAAATACTTTATGTAGCTCCAGAAAGACTAAAATCTATGGACTTTTTAAATGAAATTTCAAAGGTTAAGGTTTCACAAGTAGCAGTAGATGAAGCTCATTGCATATCTGCATGGGGCCATGATTTTAGAACTAGCTATAGGAATATAAAAGGTTTTATAGAATCATTAAAAGAAAGACCAATCGTTACTGCTTTTACTGCAACAGCTACTAAAGAAGTGCGAGAAGATATTTTAAAGCTTCTAAATTTAAATAATCCTAAGGTGTTTGTATCAGGCTTTGATCGAGAAAATCTTTATATAAATGTAATTAAAGGTGGTAATAAAGATAAATTTGTCCTTGATTTTGTAGAAAAAAATAAAGATGTTTCTGGGATAATATATGCACTTACAAGAAAAGAAGTAGAAAGTATTTATATTAAATTATCAAAGAAAGGCTATAAGGTAGCAAGGTATCATGGAGGTATGCCTTCAGAAGAAAGAAATAAAAACCAGGAAGATTTTGTTTATGATAGAGTTAATATTATAATTGCAACAAATGCCTTTGGAATGGGTATAGATAAATCAGATATAAGATACATCATTCATTATAATATGCCTCAAAATATAGAAGGTTACTATCAGGAAATAGGAAGGGCAGGAAGGGATAATGAAAAAAGTGAATGTATACTTTTGTTTAGTTCCCAAGATTTAATTACTATTAGATATTTAATAGAAAATTCTACTGAAAATGTTCAAAGAAAAAATAATCAATATAAGAAGATGCAAGATATGGTTGATTTTGTTTATACAAATAGCTGTTATAGAAAATATCTTCTAAATTATTTTGGTGAGACTTTAGATGAAAATTGTAATAATTGTAGTAATTGCAATACTTCAGGAGAAGTTAAAGATAAAACAATTGATGCACAAAAGGTAATATCATGTATTTATAGAATGAAAAGACCCTTTGGCACTAATATGATTGTAGATGTTTTAAGGGGTTCTAAAAATGCTAAGATAATGAAATTAAGATTTAATGAACTTAGCACATATGGAATTATGAAGGAATATACAAAAACTGGATTGAGAGATTTTATAAATACATTAGTAGCAGAAGGTTTTTTATCATTAGTTGAAGGAGAATTTCCAGTTGTCACCTTAAACAATAGAAGTATCAAAATAGTTAAGGGGCAAGAAAAAGTATTACTTAAGGAAGATATAAAAATTGAAAAGGTATTTAAGGCTAATGAACTGTTTGTAATATTAAAGGATTTAAGGCTAAATATTTCAAGAGAAGAAGATATAGCACCATATATTATTTTTTCTGATAAGACTCTTCTTGAAATGTCTAATAGGTATCCTAAGAATAAAGAAGAATTTTGCGATATTTCTGGAGTTGGTGAATTAAAAGCACAAAAATATGGTGAAAAGTTTATAAGAGTTATTTTAGAGTATATGAGAGATAATAATATAAATAAAGAATTTGTATTTAATGAAAAAGAAGAAAATAGTAAAAACTATGATTACAGCTATTTAGGTGAACTTCAAGTTACAACAGACAAAAAACTTTTAAAAAAATTATTTGAAATTAGAGAAGAAGTTGCAAAAGAAAAAAATATTTTTCCTTCTTCCCTTATTCCATTACGAAGTTTAAAGGAAATTAGCGCAAGATATCCTAAAACAATAGAAGAACTTAAAGATATTTCTATGATTGGTCCTGCAAAAATAAAGTCAGTTGGTGAGATTATACTTAATGAAGTAAATACTTATTTAAAAGAAAATAATATTGAAAGTGAATTTGTATTTAGGGGAAAAGAATTAGTTATAGTAGATGGAGAAAGAAGAAATAATAATGAAATAGCTATAGATGAATTAAAAAAAGGTAAATCATTAGAAGAAATTTCTAAAGAAATAGAGATTTCAGTATCTACAATAATGGGTTATGTTTATGAGTACATTAAAGATGGTAATACAGTTGATTTTAATTTTGATTACAGCATGTATTATAATCCAGAATATGATGAAGAAATTAAAAAAGCTATAAGTGATGTAGGATATGATAAGGTATCATTAATTATAAAAAAGGTTAGTGATAACATAAAATTTGAAAATATAAGGGCTTATATATTAAAATATATAGTCAAAGTCTAGTAAGCTTAATTATATTAAGATTTATATAAAAAAGTCGATAATAAGATAAAGAAAAGGAGGTGATAATATGGCATATTCATATTTAAATTCTTTAACATCTTATGAGTCAAGGTACAATAATATATCAAGTTACACAAACAAAACAAATGAAAAAGAAACAGAAAAATCAACTTCTGCTTCAGAAAGTACCAAAAAAGAAGAAACATCAGATACTAAAAAAACTGAAGAAAAATCTAATACATCAAGTACTAGTGCTAAAAAGTCTAGTGAAACATTGGAAGACTTAATGGAAAGATTAAATAATACTACTCAACGAGTATCTAATATTTTTAGCTCATTAAATAATTCTTCAGGTAGTAAGAAAAACTCTAATTCTAATAATGATGCTTTTAGCAATTTTGCAACTCTTGCAACTAACTTTAATGCAATGAAAAGTGTTGCTTATGCAAGAACTGTCAAGAATTATTACAAAAACTTAAAAACACCAAATTCATCAGATGCTTCATCAAGCACTAGCAGTACAGAAACAGATAAAAAACTTCAAAGTGCCACACTTATTGACTTTAAGGATTCATTAAAATCAATTGAAAAATCAGAAAATTCTATTAAGTTAAATATAAATAGTGCAATAACTAATAAAAATTTAAATTTAATAGAAAAAGGCAATGACAATGATAAAAGTTATATGAATGATCTTGTAAATTCAATATCAGATTTTGCCAATAATTATAATAGCATGATAGAGAAAACATCAAATGTTGAATCATCAAGTGTATTAAGTAATGTTCTTTCAATAACTAAAATGACAAGATATAATGCTACATCACTTAGTGAAATAGGAATTTCTTTAGGAAACGATAATAAGCTTACAGTAAATAAGGAACAACTTAAAAATGCTGATTTAGATAAGATTAATTCATTATTCGGACAAAATGGTTCCTTTGGTGATTACACAGCTAATAGAGTTTCATCATTAAATTCTTTATGTGTAAGTCAAATAAAAAGTGAACTTAACTCAGAAAAGTATAATACTATTTCTTCATATCTAAATACTTCATATTAAAAATTATATAAGTATTTTTTATGATTTAGTAAGTAGGCTTTTTGCCTGCTTACTTTATATGTTTAAGAGGGGGAGTTTGATGAAACAAGTGCATAATGGTACTATGATGCAGTATTTTGAATGGTATTTAAAGCCTAATTCAGCTTTATGGAAAAAAGCAATGAAGCAAGCAAGAGAATTAAGTAAAATAGGAATAACAGCTTTATGGCTTCCACCTGCATATAAGGGAGCGCAAGGAGCCTATGATGTAGGATACACAGTATATGATTTGTATGATTTGGGAGAATTTAATCAAAAAGGATCAATTGCCACAAAATATGGTACAAAAGATGAATATTTAAAAGCTATTAAAACATTAAAAAAATATAATATTAATGTTTATGCAGATGTATCCCTAGATCATAAAATAGGAGCAGATGAAACAGAAGAAGTTGAAGCTATAGAAGAAGACTATTACAATAGGGAAAGAGATATATCAGGTACAGAAAAAATAATGGCATGGACAAAGTTTAATTTTCCAGGAAGAAATAATAAGTATTCAGATTTTAAATGGAATGCATCTCATTTTGATGGAGTTGATTATGATGATAGAACGAAAAGGAATTCTATTTTTAGATTTAAAGATAAAAAATGGGATGATTATGTAGATACTGAAAATGGAAATTTTGATTTTCTTATGGGTGCAGATATTGAACTTTGTAATGAAGAAGTAGTAAAGGAATTAAAAAACTGGGGAAAATGGTATATAGATTTTGCTGATATAGATGGTTTTAGAATTGATGCAGCAAAACATATAAGTTATGTATTTATAAGGGACTGGATTGAAACCTTGAGAAAAGAAACTGGAAAAGAACTATTTACAGTAGGTGAATATTGGAATCCTAATATTGATGTTTTAGTAAATTATATAAACTATACAGAGGGATTTTTATCACTTTTTGATGTACCTCTTCATTATAATTTTTTTACTGCTGCAAATAGTAATGGAAATTATGATATGAGAAATATAATAAAAGGAACTTTGATGGAGAGGATGCCAGTTAAGGCAGTAACTTTTGTAGAAAATCATGATACTCAAAGTGGTCAAGCTCTATCGTCTCCAGTTCAAACATGGTTTAAGCCTCTTGCATATGCAATAATCCTTTTAAGGAGAGAAGGATATCCATGTGTATTTTATGGTGATTATTATGGAAGTATTCAAACAGATGTGCAACCTATGATGTATACTTTAAATAAACTTATTACAGCAAGAAAAGAACTGGCTTACGGTGACCAAACAGATTATTTTGATCATCCAGACATAATAGGATGGACACGATCTGGTGATGAAGATCATAAAAATTCAGGGTTGGCAGTTATACTTACTAATAGATGTGCAGGAAGCAAGAGAATGTATATTGGCAAGAAATTTGCAGGAAAAAATTTTTATGATTTGCTTGAAAATAGAAATGAAATTATAAAAATTGATAATGATGGTTGTGCTAATTTTACTGTAAATGGTGGCAGTGTTTCTGTTTGGGTGTTAAAAGAAGAACATGTAAATAAGAAAGGTGAAATTATAGAAGAAAATAATAAAAAAAGTAAAGAAGATAAAGTTGTAAAGAATAAAGATGAATACATAAAAGAATTGTTATGTAAAATAAAAGTTCTTGAAAAAGAAAATGAAGAACTTAAAAAACAAATTAATAAGTAGTATATATTTAAATACCCCTTTTATATAAGTAATTAAATGTTTGTTTATATAGAAGGGGTATTTTTTAGTTTTTATTTATCAAATTAAGAAATCTTATCTTTTTCTTTTCTTAAAATTGGTGCAAGTACAGGATAAAGTACTATATAAAATGCAATATTTCCAATTGCATGTAAAAAGTCAAAACTTAATCCCTGACCATAATATACTAAAAAAGCGTAAGGACCAGCTATGAATAATTTATCTAATGAAACAAAAAAACCATATAAAAATCCCATAAAGCCACATAAAAGAGCCATTATAATTAAGTTAGGTTTTTTAAAAAGTTTACCTATAGAGGCACCAATAAGTGCAATAATACAAAAAGCAAGTATTTGAAAAGGTATATATGTACCAAGGCCTAAAAAGAAGCCAGATACTATTGTAGTAACAATAGATATAGGAATACCATATTCTGCTCCCATAATCATTGAAGTTATAAAGATAATAGGTGTAACTGGTTTTATATTTGGAAGTACCTTTAAAATTATACGTGAAGCAATATTAAGGGCTGATAAAAGCCCTATTATTGCTATTTTTCTTGTTTTCATCTTGAACCTACATCCTTTCCGCCATCATGAGTATATACCCACTCAATAGTATCTCCTGAATTTAAAGTATAATTACCTGCTGCAACACTTGGAAAATTACCATTAACTTTATACATCCAGCCAGAAGAAGGTCCCTTATCTTTTTCTTTAAGTCCTCCTATAGAAGTAACATATATAAGAGAACCAGAACCACTTTTTTTAACCTCAATACTTGACTCATTAGCAAAAAGTTCTAAGGCTTTATAGGCTGTTAATGTATTGTTGGTTTTTACTGTGCCAGACCAAAGTATATTATCTACATCACCTATTTGTATATTTACTATAAAATTGTAATCTTCTTTGGGAGGCTCTTTTATAGTGCTATTTTCATTGCTTTTATTTACATTAGGAGTCTGAACTAAGGTATTATTATTTGTTTGTGTTTGATAGTTTTCATTAGGTGTATTTTGTACTATGTTATTTGATGCATTACTTTCTATAGTATTTTTATCTTTATTTTCAGCATTAGCATTAGTATTAGGAGTACCATTTTCATTTAAGTTACTATTTGTCTGTTCATTATTTTGGATATTACTATTTGTAGCAGTTTCTAGTCTTTTAGAATCATCATTATCATCTTTCTTAGAATTCTCTATGGCAGATGTAGTTGATTCGGCTATTTTATAATCATTAGATTTTTTATTAAAATTACTATTACTAGTTGCAAAAAAATATGAAAATCCAATAAATATTACAAATAAAACAATAAATGAACTAATACCAACAATAAAAGTTTTTTGCTTTTTACTAAAATTAGTCATTTATATTCCTTCTTAAAGATTTTTTACTAATTAGTGTACTTCCAAGTAAAAGTGAAAGTAAAAATGCAACCCTTGCACCATCACTAGTTGGTGTAGATGTTCCTGGAGTACTAGTTGAAGTAGTAGCAGTTGGTGTAGTAGTTGTTGGTGTAGATGTTGCTGGATCTTCTGAAGGTGTTGGAGTTGCAGGATCTTCTCCAGGGTTTAAATTATTTAATAATTCAGAGTATGTCCATTTATCTCTAAAATCGAAAATATTTTTATTTAATTTTGAAGCAGAATATTGAATAAGTGAATATAATGCTTGTTCTGTAGAAAGGTCATTTGATTCAGCATCAGTTTTTTGCCAAACAAATGATCCATCTTCAAGTTCATAAGTTAATAAATTTGAAGCTAAATCAGCGCAATCATATCCAACAGATGAAAGACCTAAAATAGCCATGGCAGTAGTATTTGAATTATCAAATTTTCCACCAGCTTTTTCAAGTTCTGATAATATGTAATTTTTAGCATTTTCAATTGCATTTGTAATTTCAGGAGTCTTATTTTCATATGAAGATAAAGCAAAAATAGCCATACCAGTCATATCTACATCAATCCATTGTTTGTCAACAGAATAACCAAAACCTCCATTATCACTTTGACAATTTAATATATCCTCTACCATATTATTAAGTAGCACTTTATTTTCATCTGAAATAGAATAATTATTAAGTTCAGTAGCTATTAATATCCATACTTCATAGTTACTAGAACCTATATAATCTTTTTTGCTTATCATTTCATTTATTAAATCAAAATTTCTATAAGTTTGAGGATTTTCATTTAAAGCTGTTAACATAAAAATATCTTTTGCCATTTGGCTTGAATAGCTGTTTTCATATTTTGCATCAATTCTAGCATTTATAGAATTGAAAATATTTTGCTTTTGAGAATTAGTGATTTTTTCAAGTCTAACCATAGATGGAACTTGCCATTCGCCTAAAGAATCTCTAAGTGATAATAAAGAAGAAGTTTTAGAAATTTCCTTAGATATTTCTGAATCTATTGAATTAGAAGCTGAAGATACTTCATCTGCATAAGCTAAAGTACTATTTGATGTTACAACTGAAGTAAATGGAACAATAGCAATAATAGAAGATAGTAATAGTGAAATTAATTTTTTATTCATAAAAGAATCCCTCCAAAATGTTTTTAGGCATAAAATATTACTTAAACAATTAAAAAAGCTAAAGAGATACATTGTCTTTAGCTAAAAATAAGGTTAACTATTTTGCCTCGAAATAGTTAAAACAAAAATAATAATTGGAAGATCTGACTTGTCACAAAATGTGCATTACAGTTGCGGGACAGTATTGGAATCTAACCAAATTTCCACCAAAGACCTAAATTATTATATCACAATATTCTATTAAGTTATTTATTATGATTTGAGATTAATAAAATATTAATAAAAAATTTAAATAATTTATAGTAAAATATGTAAAAATATTATATAATTTAAAAAAAGGTGTATAATATATTTGTAAAATTATTTATTAAAAAGGGGATGAATTTATGCATATTGAATTTTGTAGTATAGAAGATGGTGAAGTTATATTTACTAAAGAATCTGAAGAAATGAAAGACGTAATTAGTGTAATAACTAAAGTTGGTACTGAAATAAAATTATCCTTTAGTAAAAACGATTTTATTCACGGGTATGTAAGAAGGGTGATGTATTTTGTCGATGCAGAAAAATCTTCTGAAAGTTTAAGGATATTTATATCTGATGATTATATAAATAATGAACATATAGATAAACTGCCACCAGAAAAGTTAGAAACAGAAAAATTAGAAAGTGTAAAAATATCTAAAACAATTAAAGAATAAATTATATTAATTGAAATATAATGTATAAATAAAATAATTTTCTGTTATTTATAAAAGTAAATATAATTTTATAAAAATGTTAATTTATTGTTAATATCTAATGCTTTTAAAAAAATAATGGTATAATCATTTTATTAGAAATATTTTGTTAAAGGGGAGAATATGTAATGAAAACAAACGAAAGAAATAAAGGGACAAGTGCAACAAGAACTACAAAAAATGTTGGAACAACATGTAAGAAAAAAGCAAAGGTAGCTGCAAAACCACCAGTTGAAGAAGTAAGATCTTCAAAGAAAGCAAATAAGAAGGTTGCAGTTGTGAAACCTAAAGAAGTTGTTGCAAATATTATTGATATTTCAAATATTAATTTACAAGAAGCACTTGGGGGAGCTGAGATAAAAGTATTACATGGCGTTGCTAAAAAAAGTGTAGATAATTATCCAATTAATACAGTTTTATTAAATCTTGGGCTAGTTAAAGTTGTTAAAGTAAGATATACTGATGATGATTGGAAGAGTGTTAAGGAAGCTGATTTGAAATATGAAAAAACTGTAGAGAATGACTTAGAAATATGGGGTACTAATATTTCATTAGATAATAAATCTACAGATAAATTCCATTATGCAGTATCATATGAAGTTAATGGAGTAACATATTGGGATAATAATTTAGGTGAAAATCACAATTTTTAGTATATAAAATTTAATTGTTTATGTTATAGTTATAAAGGATTGATTTAAAAGTCAATCCTTTTTTTGTGAAAATATTATTTAAATTTAATAATTAATATTTATTATTAAAATAAATTGAGGCAGAGATTCTAGGAAGCTTAAATGAATATATACAGTATAATTTCAAAAGCACATGATTTAGTTGAAAAAATATTGTAGTTATAGTATCACTTTAAGATTAAAAAAAGACCACCGTAAAGGTGGCCCCAATTAATAGTGATGAAAACCATAAATATTTAGGACATTTATTATTATTTACATTTAAAAAAAAATTATACATATGATTGAAAAAGAATTTATATTATGATATATTAATTAAGAAGTATAATTAAATATGACAGTTCATTTAGACCATCCTGTCAATAAAAAAAACTAGGCTAGAAAAATTTATTTATAATATTTTAATTTATTTTACGATTATATACTGGCTTGTTTTAAGCCAGTTTTTTTATGCAAAATTTTCTTAGGCCTATATTTTTAAGAGGTGAAAATATAAGTGTTTTTTATTAAAAGTGAAGTAGAATTTGATATGGCTCATTTTTTAAGTGGATATAAAGGAAAATGTTCTAATATTCATGGACATAGATATAAAGTAATTGCTAGTTTTATGAGTGAAAAATTAAAAAAACAAGGTAATAATAGGGGTATGGTAGAAGACTTTGATGTAATAAAAGGTGATTTGAAAGAAATAGCAAAAAGGTTTGATCATAAACTTGTTATTGAAAAAAACGATGAAGGGGAAAAGCTTGCAAAAAAAATACAAAGTGTAGGAAATTTTGATATATATTTTGTTAATTATAGACCTACAGCAGAGGAAATGGCTAGAGATATTTTTTTTAGTTTAAAGAAAAAAGAACTTCCAATATATTCTGTGGAATTATTTGAGACACCTAAAAACAGTTGCATATATATGGAGGATTAAAATGTTTAATATTATAGAAAAGTTTATTTCCATAGATGGAGAAGGCTATACGCAAGGAGAGTTATCTACATTTATAAGATTTTGCAAATGTAATTTAAAATGTTCTTGGTGTGATACTAAGTATTCATTTTATGAAAGTGAAATAAAAGAAGTTTTATCAGCAGAAGAAATTTATAAATATATAAAAGAAAATAATACTGTAAATGTTACATTAACTGGTGGCGAACCATTAATACAAAAAGATATAGTAGATCTTTTATTGTTACTAGATAGAGATAAAGATTTAAAAACATCAATAGAAACAAATGGATCTATATGCATAAAAGAATTTAAGGATAATATTATTAGCAATAATATTTCTTTTGTACTTGATTTTAAGCTTCCAAGCAGTAATATGACTAAAAAAATGGATTTAAATAACTTTAATTATGTAACAATGAATGATGTATATAAATTTGTAATAGCAGATGAAAAAGATCTTTTATATGCATATGAAATTATAAAAAAGTATGATCTTTGTAATAAATGCAGAGTAATTTTTAGCCCTGTATTTGGCAGTATTAAGCTAGAAAAAATAGTTGATTTTATGAAGAATAATAATTTAAACAAAGTTAAACTTCAAATTCAGCTTCATAAAATTATATGGGGCAATAAAAAAGGTGTGTAAAGTGAGGAATAGTTATGAATAATAAAGCTGTAGTTGTATTTAGTGGTGGGCAGGATTCTACCACATGTCTTTTATGGGCTTTGAAAAAATTTGATGAAGTAGTTGCAGTTACTTTTGATTATAATCAGAGGCATAAATTAGAAATAGAGTGTGCAAAGAAAATAGTAAAGGATTTTAATGTGGAACATCATATATTAAATATGGATTTATTAAATCAACTTGCTCCTAATGCATTAACAAGAAATGATATTGATGTAAAAAAGGGAGAAGAAGGAGAACTTCCATCAACATATGTAGAAGGTAGAAATATGTTATTTTTAACTTTTGCAGCAGTTTTGGCTAAGGTTAAGGGGATAAGTAATATTGTTACAGGAGTTTGTGAAACTGACTTTAGTGGTTATCCAGATTGTAGAGATGTATTTATAAAATCTTTAAATACTACTCTAGATTTAGCAATGGATTATAATTTCATAATACATACTCCTCTTATGTGGCTTGATAAAGCAGAAACATGGAAAATGGCAGAGGAATTTGGAAAGTTTGACTATGTTAGAAATAACACATTAACATGCTATAACGGAATAATTGGAGATGGATGTGGCAAATGTCCATCATGTATATTAAGAAAAAAAGGTCTTGAAAAATACTTAAAATCTAAGGAGAAAGCTAATGAGAAATAAAGAAATAGAAGGATTGAGTCTTTTAGGTAACAAAAATAACAATTATGTATTTGATTATGATAAAAGTATATTAGAAGCATTTGATAATAAACATCTAGATAATGATTATTTTGTAAAGTTAAACTGCCCAGAATTTACAAGTCTTTGTCCTATAACTAGCCAGCCAGATTTTGCAAGTATATATATAAGTTATATACCTGACAAGAAATTAGTTGAAAGCAAGTCACTAAAATTATATCTTTTTAGTTTTAGAAATCATGGAGATTTTCATGAAGATTGTATTAATATAATAATGAAGGATTTAATTGAACTTATGGATCCTAAATATATTGAGGTGTTAGGAAAATTCACACCAAGAGGTGGCATAAGTATTGATCCCTTTGCTAATTATGGCAAGAAAGGAACATGCTATGAAGAAATGGCAAGAAAGAGACTTTTTTATCATGATATGAATCCTGAAAAAATTGATAATAGATAGTTTTTATAAAAATCTAGAGGTGTTTCTAGATTTTTATTTTTAATTATGTATAAAAAAAATTAAACTTAAAATAATAAAAGAATATTATAATTTAAACAATATAATTAATTTGTTAAAAATACTATAAATTATTAAAAATAAATTATTAAATAAAATGGTTTGGTATTTACAAGTTAATCACAAATTAGTATGATATAAAAGGCTAGAAAAAGATTATTTAAACGTTACAATTATTAGATAAAAGAATTAAATTAAAGGTGGCGAATAGTAAGTGGAAAATGTTAAACAAAAAATAATTCAAAGCTCTTTAGGATCTGTTTTTACTACTTTTGCAAAGAGTGAATTAGAAAAAACTAAAGACAATTCAAAAAAAATAGTGGCTGTATCTGGTAAGGTTGTTAATCCAGGAATTTATGAATTAAGTGATGATGCAACTCTTAAGGATATAATTGATATGGCTGGTGGTATTATTAATAAAAAGACCTTTAAGGCAGCGCAACTTGGATTCCCTTTTGGAGCTTTTCTTATTTCAGAAAACTTACATGATAAGCTTGACTTTAACTTATTTGAGGATAATACTTACAAAAATATAATTATCTTATCAGATGAAGATTGTATTGTTCAATTCTGTATATATTATGTTGAATATTTACTTGGTAATATTGAAGATGGAGAATTTGAACATATTTCTAAGTATAAAAGTGAAATAGAAAGAATAGGAAGAATTTTTGATAGAATAAGTAAAGGTAAATCTAATTTAAGAGATTTATATTTATTAAGACAATTAGCAGGAACAATTAAAGATGAACTGCATGAAAAGAGAAATATAATTCTTGAAGTATTAGAAAATTTCTATGATGAATTAGAAACTCATATAGAAGAACATGAATGTTCTACAGGACAATGTCCACAACTTGCTCAACTAAGAATAACAAATAAATGCGTTGGATGTGGAGCATGTAGAAGAGTCTGTCCAGTTGATTGTATAGAAGGTTCATTAAAGGTAAGACATAGAATCGATTATGATAAATGTACTCATTGTGGTCAATGTATTCAAGCATGTCCTGTAAATGCTATAACAGAAGGGGATAACACATTTAGATTTTTAAGAGATTTAGCAACTCCAAATAAAATTGTAATAACTCAAATGGCACCTGCTGTAAGAGTTGCAATTGGTGAAGCTTTTGGCTTTGAACCAGGAGAAAATGTAGAAAAGAAAGTTAATGCTGCTCTTAAAATGCTTGGAGTAGAGTATGTTTTTGATACATCATGGGCTGCTGATTTAACTATAATGGAAGAAGCTGCAGAACTTCAAGAAAGATTAGAAGCACATATGAAGGGCGATGATAGTGTTAAATTCCCATTACTTACATCATGTTGTCCTGCTTGGGTTAAATTTATAGAACAAAGTTATCCTGATATGCTTGATGTTCCTTCATCAGCTAAATCACCTATGCAGATGTTTGCAACTATTGCAAAGGATATATGGGCAAAAGAAAAAGGATTTAAGAGAAATAAAGTTACATCAGTAGCAATTATGCCTTGTGTAGCAAAAAAATACGAAGCAGCAAGAGAAGAATTCTCAAGAGGTGATAATTATGATACAGATTATGTTATTACTACAAAGGAATTAATAAGAATTTTAAAAGAAACTAACATAGATTTAAAAGAATTAAAAGATCAAGATTTTGATAATCCTCTTGGGGAATATACTGGCGCTGGAATTATATTTGGTAGAACAGGAGGAGTTATTGAAGCTGCCACTAGAACTGCCCTTGAAAAAATTACTGGAAAGAGAATTGATAATATAGAATTTGAAGAATTAAGAGGTTGGGAAGGCTTTAGATCTTGTACTTTAAATGTTGAAGGTATGGAATTAAAAATAGGTGTTGCCTATGGATTAAAGGAAGCTAGAAAAATGCTTGATAAAATAAGAAGTGGTGAAGAATTCTATCATGCTATAGAAATTATGGCTTGTGAAGGTGGATGCATAGGCGGAGGCGGTCAGCCAAAGGTTATGAGAAATAAGAAGGAAGTTATAATCAAAAGAGGTGAAGGACTTAATAACATTGATAGAAATCTTCCACTTAGAAGATCGCATGAAAATCCTTCAGTTTTAGCTGTTTATGATAAATATTTAGATAAACCTTTAAGCAGAAAGGCTCATGAGTTAATTCATACTAAGTATTTCCCTAAATTTAATAAAAAATAGTATTATTAAAAAAGTGTGATAATATTAAGATTTATGTTATCACACTTTTTTTATTGAAATTAATAAGATTTATGTTTACTCCTTTAGAAACTGATAAGTTTTATTAGTTTCTAATATTAAAATAGTAAAATTTTTGTTAACTTAATGGTTATTGTTGAATAATTATGATAAATGTAGTATACTTAATAGGTAAAACATTTTAAACATAATAGAAATGGGGGGAATTATAATGGATTCATACATTAGAATGTTTAAGAATTATGTGAATTTTAATAACAGAACATCAAGAAAAGACTATTGGCTTGCAATCTTATTTAATTGGATTATTGCTTTTGTAATTGGTATTATTGGTAATGCAACTGATATGAGTATATTTACAGTATTAGGTTATTTATATTCTTTGGCAACTTTAGTTCCAGGAATAGCATTATCTATAAGAAGAATGCATGATATTGGAAAAGCAGGAACTTGGATATTAGTATCTCTTATACCTATTGCAGGACAAATATGGTTTTTAGTATTAGCATGTACTGCTTCTAAACCAGTTGGAGAACAATATGGACCACAAGTTTAATTTTTTATAACTAGTCATAAATGGCTAGTTATTTTTTTGTAATAATTTTGCAGCATAAGCATATTATTTATAGAAGTTATTATAATAATTCCTATGGGAGGAAAATATGGAACCATATATTTCTATGTGGAAAAAGTATGTTAAATTTGAAGGAAGGACATCAAGAAAAGATTATTGGATTGCTACTATAATCAATGGGGTAATTTTAAGTGTATTACAATCATTATCCCAAGGTACTGAACTTTTTGTTTTTGCATTAATTGAGTTTATTTATGTATTAGCAATTCTTTTGCCTACTATTTCTATAGCTGTTAGAAGGATGCATGATATTAATAAAAGTGGATGCTGGATTTTAATTTCTCTAATTCCTCTTGTTGGATGGATATGGTTTCTTGTATTAACATTAAAATCTGGTACAGAAGAAGAAAATGAATATGGTATTTAAAACTAAACATATAAAAATACAGCCTTCTGGCTGTATTTTTACTATTTTCGCTTATTTGCAATTTCAATATTTATTTTTCTTTTATTTATTTTTGAACCAATACATTTTTCCATTACTTTATTAGCAATATCATTATCCACTGACACAAAAGAAAAATTTTCTAATATATCTATTTTGTTAACCTTTCTTCCAGGTACATTTGCCTTTTCTGTAATGAATTTTACTAATGTTTTTACTGTTAATTTATCTCTTTTTCCTATAGAAAAGAATAATCTTGTGTCATTTTTCTTAGATTCATAATCTGAAGCTTTTGGAGTTTCTATAACATTTGATTTATAATCAAAACTCATTTCTTTATCAAATTGCATTTTAATAAGTGCTGAAACAACATCTACTGGATTAAAAGTGTTACATAAGTTAGTAGCTGTTTCTATGTAATTTTCGTAATTATTATCATTTATTGTTTCTTCTATAGAATTTATTTTATTTTTTAATTTAGAGGATAAAATATCCTTAACAGTAGGAACTTGAGCTTTTTGAATTTTTGATTTTGTTACATGTTTAATTTGTTTAAGCATAGAATTTTCTCTTGGAGTAATAAAAGAGTAAGCAGTTCCTTCTTTATTTGCTCTTCCTGTTCTTCCAATTCTATGAACATAGGATTCTACATCTTGAGTTAAATCATAATTAAATACATGTGTAACATCTTGAGCATCAATACCTCTTGCAGCAACATCAGTAGCTACAAGGTAATTTAGAGAACCTTCTTTAAATTTTTTTAATGTTTTAGTTCTATGAATTTGAGTCATATCACCATGCATACCTTCTACTACATAGTTTCTATCTTGCATAGCATCTACTAATTCATCAACACCTTTTTTTGTTTTACAGAATATTATTGCTGAATTAGGAGTATCATAATCAAGTACTCTACATAAGGCTTCAAATTTATTTCTTTGATTTACTTCAAAATATTTTTGAGTTATTTTAGATACTGTCATAGAAGCTTTTTTTATATTTACAGTTTTAGCATCTTTTTTCATATAATGTTTTGCAAGCTTTTCTATTTGAGGTGGCATAGTTGCAGAGAAAAGCAGCGTTTGTCTTTCTTTTGGAAGCTCTTTCATTACCTCTTTTATGTCATCTATAAAACCCATATTAAGCATTTCATCTGCTTCATCTAAAACAAATGATTGAATATTTGAGAGAGGTAGAATATTTCTTCTTATAAGATCTAAAACTCTTCCAGGGGTACCTACAACTATATCAGTTCCTTTTTTTAATGCTCTTATTTGTCTTTGGATTGGGTCTCCACCATATACAGCTAAAACTTTTGCTTTATCGTATTTTGATAATTTGTTAAGTTCTTCATATATTTGTATAGCTAATTCTCTTGTAGGAGTAAGTATAATAGATGATATATTTTCATTTTTTTGCATATTATTTAATATTGAGCAACCAAATGCTGCTGTTTTACCAGTTCCTGTTTGTGCCTGACCAATTAAATCATATCCTTTAATAGCTATTGGAATAGATTCAGCTTGAATTTGTGATGGTGTTTCATAACCTAAATCCTTAATAGCTTTCAAGATAGATTCTTTTAAATTTAAATCTTCAAATGTTTTTTTATCCATAAATGTTCCCTTCGCGTAAGCTTTTATTTTAAAAATATTGTACTAATAAAAAGTTAACAAAAAATTCATAAAATATTTTGTCAACTTTTTAATTATATACTATTATATCTGCTAATGCAAAATAAATATTTATTCCCAAGCCTTGGCATCAGAAGGCATACGCCAATCTCCACGTGGGGATAAAGATATACTTCCTACCTTTGGACCATCTGGAAGGGCGCTTCTTTTAAATTGTTGGGTAAAAAATCTATACATAAATTTATTAAGCCATTTTTTTATTGTATCTTCATCATAATCATTTTTGAAAGCTTCTTTAGCTAAAAATAAAATTCTTTCTTTAGATGATCCATGTTTAATAAAGTGGTATAAAAAGAAATCATGAAGTTCGTAGGGACCTACTATATCTTCTGTTTTTTGAGATATTTTGCCTGCACTATCTTTTGGAAGTAATTCTGGACTTACTGGTGTGTCTAATATGTCTAAAAGTGTTTCAGAAGTCTTTTTATTACATTCATTTTGAGCTACATATTTAACTAAATATCTAACAAGTGTTTTTGGAATAGAAGGATTTACAGAATACATAGACATATGATCACCATTATATGTACACCAACCTAAGGCAAGTTCTGATAAATCACCTGTACCTATTAAAAGTCCTCCTTCTTTATTTGCAATATCCATAAGTATTTGAGTTCTTTCTCTTGCTTGAACATTTTCATATGTAACATCATGAATATCTTTGTTATGATTAATATCTTTAAAATGAAGTAATGCTGCATTTACAATATTAATTTCTCTAAAACTGCAACCTAACTCTTTACATAAAGTAACTGCATTGTTGTATGTTCTATCAGTTGTTCCAAAGCCTGGCATTGTTATTGTAATTATGTTTTCCATTGGATAATCTAATAATTTAAAGGTTTTGTATATAACAAGTAATGCTAAGGTTGAATCAAGACCTCCAGAAATACCAACAACTGCCTTTTTGAGACCTGTATGTTCAAGACGTTTTGCAAGAGAAGCACTTTGTATATTAAAAATTTCTTTACATCTAATTTCACGTTCTTTATCATTTGATGGAACAAAAGGATGCTTATCTATAAATCTATCAAAAGATTTAATGTTTATATCATCAAATGTAAAGTTAATAATATTAGGTTCTTGTAATTCTGTGTATCTTGTTGCATCTCTAAAACTTATGTTTTTCATTCTTTCAGAATTTAATCTAAATACATCTATAGTTGAAGAAATAATTTCATTATCTCTACAAAATCTTTTATTCTCTTTAAGAAGTGTTCCATTTTCTGATATAAGAAGATGACCACTAAACAAGCAATCAGTAGTTGATTCATGAACACCAGCTGATGAATATATATAAGAACACATACATCTTGCACTTTGATTTTGAATAAGAGATTTTCTATATTCCATTTTACTAACTAGTTCGTTAGATGCAGAAAGATTTAAAATAATATTTGCTCCCATTAGTGAAAGTTTTGAACTTGGAGGAATAGTAACCCAAAGATCTTCACATATTTCTACTCCAAATTTAAAGTTATCACAAGAAAATATAAGATTTATACCAAAAGGAATATCTTTTTGAAATGGCATATCAATCTTTTTATTAATTAAATTATAACCTTCAGTAAACCATCTTTTTTCATAGAATTCATTATAATTAGGAATAAATGATTTTGGAACAATTCCAAGTATTTTGCCTTTAAAAGAAATACAAGCACAATTATATAGAGAATTATTATAAAGGATAGGTGCACCAAAGGCTAAAAGCATATCAATGTTTTTTGTTTTATTAAGAAAATCAAAAATTGCTTTATTAGATTTATCTAATAAAGTACTATTTAAAAAGAGATCACCACATGTATATGATGTAATTGAAAGCTCTGGAAATACAAGAACTTTTACATTTTCGTTTTTTGCTATATCTACACATTTAAGCATGTTAATAATATTTAAATCTGGATTAGCTACAGTTGTTTTAGGACAAGCAGAACCTACTTTTATAAAATCCATTAATTCTTCACTCCTTATATAATTATTTTTAATAATAATAAAATTATTATACATCAAATATTATATAAATCGAACTTTTTAAAAACGATATAAAATAACTCATAAAATAGTAATAAATAACTTGTAAAACTCTTTTGAAAAGTATATAATAAAAACAACAAGAATATATGCTTGTGTAATAAATTAACATTTTTAAGCATAATATGATATAATGTTCTTGAAACTTTTGAAAGGGGGATTTTTATGGCGGCTATAATTTTTTGGGTTGCTATTGCAGTAATAGCTATTATTGTTGATTTGTTTACAAGTACATTCCTTTTTTGCTGGATAGCTATGGGATCAGCTGGAGCTATAATAGCTAATATTTTAGGATTTAATATTATTACTCAAATAATTATTTTTTCTATTTTGACTGTAATTTGCGTAGTTATTGGTTACAAAGTTGTAAGAAAGAAAATAAAAAAAGGAGTAAAGAGGTTACCTCTTATGGAGGAAAATTTTATTGGGAAAACTTATACAGCACGGGAAGATATAATAGGCAGTACAAGATTAAAAATTGAAGGTTCATATTGGACTGGACAAAATGAGGGAGAAAAAATATTAAAAGGGGAAAAATTTACTATCTGCAAAATAAGTGGCAATAAGCTAATAATTAAAAAGTGTTAGGAGGTTTTTTTATGACAGTTATAATAATTTTAGGAATAGTTTTATTAGTATTTTTTATAGTGCTTATATCATCAATAAAAATTGTAAATACAGGTTATTTGTATATTGTAGAAAGATTTGGTCAATATTACAAAACATTAGAACCAGGATGGCATTTAATTATACCTTTTGTTGATTATGTTAGAAAAAAAGTTTCAACAAAGCAACAAATTTTAGATGTACCACCTCAAAATGTTATAACAAAAGATAATGTAAAAATTTCAGTAGACAATGTAATTTTTTATAAAATGTTAAATGCAAAGGATGCAGTTTATAATATTGAGGATTATAAAGCTGGTATTGTATATTCAGCAACAACAAATATGAGAAATATTTTAGGAAATATGACACTTGATGAAGTATTATCTGGAAGAGATACAATAAATCAAGATCTTTTAAGTATAATAGATGAAGTTACAGATGCATATGGAATAAAAATACTTTCAGTTGAAATAAAGAATATTGTACCACCTGCTGAAATTCAACAAGCTATGGAAAAGCAAATGAAGGCTGAAAGAGATAAAAGAGCAATGGTTCTTCAAGCAGAAGGTTTAAGACAATCACAAATAGAAAAGGCAAATGGTGAAAAACAAGCTAAAATATTGGAAGCAGAGGCTCAAAAGGAAGCACAAATAAGAAGAGCAGAAGGTCTTCGTGAATCACAACTTTTAGAGGCAGAAGGTAAAGCAAAGGCCATTGAAGCTATAGCAGATGCTGAAGCTGATGCAATACGTAAAGTAAATAAGGCAATAATTGAATCTGGAACTGATGAAAAAGTTATTGCTTTAAAACAGGTTGAAGCCCTTAAAGAAATGGCAAAAAATCCAGCTAACAAACTTATATTACCAAATGAAACTTTGTCATCTCTTGGAAGTATAGCTGCTATTGCAGATATGCTTAAGAAAACAGAAAAATAAATAATAAATTTATGCTTTAGACATTTTCCATGAGAAAGTGTCTTTTTTTATTTATTAATGAATTAATAAATAAAAATATTAATAAATAGTTAAAACTTTGATAATAAAAAGTAAAAAATGAACAAAAAAATGGAAATAAAATCATATAAAGTTATAATATAAATGTAATAGCCTATATTTTAATAATATAAGCTATTTTTATTAATAAATTGACAATATAAAAATAAAATGTCAATTTTTATAAATTAAAATGGAGGGGTTTTGATGAAGAGAAAGAAGCTAGCAATTATAGCAACAACAGCATTAACAGCAATTGCTATTTGCGCTGGTAGTACATTTGCATGGTTTACAGCAAGAGATGATGTAATGAACAAATTTACTACTGGGAAAGCAATTGATCCAGACAATCCTGATAACATTAATTATGGTGTTAAGATTGAAGAAAATTGGAAGCCTGAAGATGGTAAGGATATTGTGCCTGGAGTAGAGGTCAATAAAGATGTTAAAGCAAGAAACAAAGCATCTTACAAATCTTTCATTAGACTTAAATTTGAACCTAAATTTACTTCATGTAAAGAAGGGGTTGATTTAAGTTCTTTAGATCCAGAAAAATTGGATTTAAAAATGACTAATTTAACTACAAAAGATGAACTTAAAGAAGAAGAATGGGTACTTGGTGATGATGGATATTATTATTTCTTAAAAGTAGTAGATCCTGAAGAAGATACAAAATACCTATTAGATTCTGTAACACTTAAAAAAACAGTAAATGCACAGTATGGAAGTGCATCTTTTGATGTAGATGTACATGCTGAATCTGTACAAGCATCAAATGGGGCTGCATCATATGAATGGAAGGATGCTGGAGAAATCATTACAAATAAATTATCTGATATTGCAAAAAGTGCAGGATTAGAATAAAGGAGATGAGTATAGTGATAAAAAGAATAAAGAAGAAATTAGCCTTATCTCTTGGTATCTTATTGTCATCCTTTTTACTATTTGGGGGAGCAAGTAGCAAGATTGCAAATGCAGAAACTTTTAGAAACGATATAGTAATAGAAGGAAATGCATCTGGACTTGTAACAATACCAGATACAGATGATTTTTTAGTTAAGGATAATTTCTTGCCAGGAGATACTGCAGAAGGAACCATTAAGCTTACTAATAATTATGATTATCCATATGAAGTATTTTTAAAGGCAGATGATATAGAAAAAAAATCTGATGAAGATTTTGCAAAAAAACTTCACTTAAAAATTGATGAAGATTCTAAGGATGTATATGAAGGAGAACTTCAAGGAGAAGATAAAATGGCAAAGGAAATAAGCCTTGGAGTTATTAATCCTGGAGAAACCAGAGTACTTAATGCGAAGGTTACATTAGATGGAATAACAACAACTAATGAATATAAAAATAAATATGCAAGTATACAATGGATATTTACAGCTGAAAGAGCAGTAGAAGAAAAAGCACCAGCACAAGTTAAAAAGACATCTGATTTTAACAAATTTATAGCTTTAGGTGTTTTTGTAGCTGGAATAGCTTCATCATTTGTTGCCATTTCACTTGTTAAAAGGAGGGGTAATTGTGGAAGAGACTAAAGGAATAAGAAAAAGCAAAGGATTTAAAACTTTAAGTTCATTTGTAACATCTTTATTCTTGTTTACAACAGTTTTAAATTCAGTATCAGTTACAAATGCAGATACAGTTGGAGAATCTCAAACAAAAGCTGTTGTTTCTTCAAATAATTATAAAGAACTATCTGTTAATTGGACAAGAACAAAGGATGTTAGAGCTGGAAGTTCGTTTAACGTTCATAACTCAATAAATAAATTTGATAAGTATTGGACTAAATCTGGGTCAACATATACTATGAAATCATATGATGATATAGATTCAAATGGTACAGCAGGTATAGATGCTGCTCAAGGAGAAGAAGGAATCTTTTTAATGCAACAGTTATTTACAAAGGATAATAAAACTGTAGTATTTGATTACGATGCATTAACAAAAACAATAAGAGCAACAGATGATAATGCTTGGGATGGAAAAGGAAACAATCCTTATTCAAAATATAGACATAATGTTGTAAATGAATATTTAGCTACAGCGGCTGGTGATTATTATCATCTTAAAGATATTCAAAATTCTGAAAATCCAACTACAGATATTAAGAGAGCTGATGATTTAAATATTGATAGTTATCCAGAGTTTGCTACATGGCAATATATGGAATATGGAAAATCTAATAGCGGAACAGATCAAATGAGATTATTCCAAGGTAATTTTACTATTGAGGAAGGAGATATAAATAAGTATAATTATTACTTAACTGCAGGAAACAATAAGGATAATATTCTTGCAATAGATGATACAGTTATGGTTCTTGTAGATGGAGTGCCAACAGATATTAATTATACAACTGCTGATTATTCTAAAACTACTGTTAAATTAAAAAATGGTGATAAAACTTATGATATTAACTTTAATCAAACTAAAAATTGCAGAAGAGAAAATAATCTTCCTGTAACATGTGAAATAAGTGCTTCTGATGAAAATAATAGACATGCAGCTTTAAGTGTATTTACTGATACTCTTCATGTTCATTTAGGTGAAGAAATTCAAAATAGTATAGCTGGAGAAAAAGTTTTAGGTGATGTAACTAATATTATTAGTGATCAAGGTGGTACAAGCCATAAAATAGAAGTTATAGCTTCTGACTACAATTTAAGTGGTGGTATGACAAAACTTAATATTATAAGAGTACCTAAACCAACAACTGAACTTGTAAAAGAAGCATATGTTTCAGACAAATTAGTAGCTTCAAGCGCTAATGGTACATCTAGTGCAGTTAAAAATAATGATACTATTTCTTACAAATTTACTTATAAAAATACTGGAGATACACCAATATATAATATATTATTTGAAGATAATTTATTAAATGCAACAATAGGGGCTAAAGATGGTAATTGTACAGTTATTATAGATGGAAAAACTTATGCAAAAGAAGATGTTAAAGTAGAAAAATATGATGCTAGTGGCAATCTTATAAAAACTTCTGATGCATCTCTTTTAACAGATGAAAATGAAGCTTTAAATAAAGGGGAATATGTTGTTGTTTCATCTGATAAAATGGTTCACAAACCAACAAAAGGTGAAATTGATAATGGTAAGGTTGAAAATACTGTAACAACTACTGCAAATTATAGGGGATATTATAAAGAAGAAAAATTAACTAATAAAGCTGATGCAAAAGTAACTGTAAAAGTTCAAGAAGATTCTCCTAAAATTGAAGTTGTTAAAGAAGCCTATGGTGATAGTAATTATTCTAAACTAATAGCTTCATCTACTCAAGTAACAAATTCAGGCTCAATTGCAAAAGGACAAACTGCTTATTATAAGTTTAAAATAACTAATACTGGAGATTCTGAATTGAAAGATATTAAATTAAATGATAGTAATTTGGGAATATTAATTAATTCAGAAAATTATGAAAATGTAGATGGTGAAGAACTTGGAAAAGCTAATCTTGTTATAAAGAAATATGATAAGGATGGTAAAGAAGTATCAGGTGTATCTGGACTTGATTGCTTTAAAGCTTTAGGTGTAAATGAGTCAATTGTAATTTATGATAATTCAAATATAATAAAAACAAATATAAATAGTACATTTAAAAATACTGTTAATGTACAAGGTACATCTAAAGATACAGATAAAGTAGTTAAAGATAATGCTAATGTTTCAGTAAAACCAAAGAATCCAGAAATTGATGTTACAAAAACTGCATTTACAGATACTTCTACTGAAAATTCTGTTCAATATGTTTCTATAGGCCAAAAGGTATATTATAAATTTGCAGCAAAAAATATAGGTGATGTAGATTTAGAAAATATATATTTTGAGGATAACAATTTTAATGGAAAAGATTCAGTAAAAGTTTCTGAAGATGGTGTATATGTAAATGGTGCTAAGTCAAATAATTCTACTGTTAAGGTAAGTAAGTTTGATATAAATGGAATTGAAACAAAAGGTGGCCTTGAATTATTAAAATCATTAAAGGTTGGAGAAAAAGTTATAGTTACTGATATATCAAACATATATAGAGAAACTATAAATGATGATTTAAATAAATTATTAAAAAATACAGTAACTGGATATGGAACATATAAAGGCGCTGGTGATAATAAAAAAGTTAATGATTCAGATACAGTTGTAGTTAAGCCAACAATACAAAATATAAATGTTTCAAAATATGCAAAAATAAAAAATGATGACAATTCTGAAACTGTAGTTGCTTCATCAGAAAATGAAAATATGAATACTACAGTAATTGCTGGTACTAACGTTTATTATACATTGGGATTTGAAAATGTAGGACCATTTAAGATGAATAACATAACATTTAATGATACAACATTAAATGTAAAAATTAATAGTAATGGTATAACAGTTAATGGTAAGGCTGTGGATGCATCAAATGTTAAAGTTGTTAAGTATCAAGTTAAGAATGAAGCTGGAACTAAAACTGAAGGCAATTTAAGTCTTTTAAATGAAGATTTAATGCCAGGTTGGAAAATTGAAGTTTCTTGTGATAATTGCTTAAAGGACGTTAAAAATGAAGCTGGACAAATGCTAAATAATGTAGAAGGAACTGGCGATTATAAGACAAATACAGATGGAAAAACAGAAACTTTAAATGATACTGCAGATGTAAAAGTAGATATAGAAGATCCAACTATTAAGCCAGATGCTAGTTATAATAAAATTAAAGTTCAAAAACAAGCATTAGTAGATGGAAATATTGTAACTGATTCAGAAAATAAAGATATTAATGAAAAAGTTAATGTGGGAAAGAAGATTAATTATATTTTAACAGTAACAAACAATGGTAGATATACATTAAAAAATGTTACTATAACAGATAAAGATTTAGATGTTGTTATTACTCAAAATAATGTTATTAAATATGGATCTATTGTTAATGATTCAAAGAGCTTTAAAATTACAAAATATGCTTCTGATGGTTCTTTGAAAGTTGCAGGAACAATTGATACTTTGAAAGATATATTATCAGAACTTCAACCAAATGAAAAAATAGTTGTATCAGATGATTTATTATTATCATATACTTCAAATACTCCAGAAATAAAGGCAAATGAAGTTGTTACTCAAGGGGAAGGATATGAAAAAAATCCAACTGACAAGGCAAAAATAGAAACTCCTATAGTTGATAGTAATGTGTCAATTTCTAAGGATGTATATAAAATAACAAGAGATGGAAATGTTATATACGATAAAAATAAAGATTCAATTGATCCATTAAAGGTTAGAGTATATCCAGGAGATAAGGTACAATTTACTTACACAATTAAAAACAATACTGAAGTTAAAGTTGAAAATTTATTCATTAAAGATTTACTTCAAAATCCAGATATGAAAGACTTTAAGGATGTAACTGATTGGACATTTACAAAAGATGGCGCTGAGTTTAATCATACTAATTTTGCACTTGATGCTGGTGAGTCAATAGATATATTAAGCAATGAATGGATTGTGCCAGATAATTGCAAAAAGAATGTAATTAATACTGTTAAATTATATCAAAAAGAATCAGATGGAACTGAAAAATTCATAAATAAAGATGATGCAAAATTACGTGTATATCCTAGAGTATATATTAATATGGATTGCCCATCAGATACTTCTAAAGAATTCTATGTTACTGTAAAAGGTGATAATGGATTTGAAACTTCAATGTATATAAAAGACAAAGATAAAGTTGAAATTTCTGATGTTTTAGATTTTGATGTTAATTATACTGTAACTGAAACTATTCCTATGAATTTCACTTATAAAGGTATTGATATTGAAAAGGGTACTGATATAAATGGAAACAAGAAAGATAGTAAAAACTTGACATTTAATTTAATGACAGTAACACATCCTGAAAATATTACTCTTCATAATGAAAAGAGAGATTCAGATGAGTTCCAAGCAGATTCAGAAGTTACAAATACACTAAAGTATGTAGAGAAATAGTGGAGGTAGAGAAATATGAAAAATAAGAAAAAGATAGCAGTGATTTTAGCACTTTTAGCCTTAGTAACTCTTACCTGTGGTACACTTGCATTCTTTACTGCAAAAGATGATGTTAAAAACCAATTTACAATAGGTAATATTAATATAAGTGTTCAAGAACCTGAATGGAAAGATAAAGATAAATGGACAGGTGAGCAAGTTGATAAAATTGCAAATGTAAAAAATACAGATACTTTTCCAACACTTATAAGAGTTGCTGTTGAACCAAGATGGGAAGATGCTAATGGTAATTTTTATGGAGGAGATATTAGTCTTTTAAAATTTGAATATGTTAATGTGACTACTGATCCTACACAAGCAGATTCTTGGTATGATGGAAAAGACGGATATTATTACTATACATCTGTTGTTAATCCAGGTGAAAGCACAAAAAACATAATTGAAAGTGTTAAATTTAATGTTCCTGAAAATCAAAAAGATAAGTATAATAAGGAAACACTAAAAGCAGTTGTAAGAGCTGATGCAGTATTTTCTAAGGCAGGAACTTATGAACAATCTTGGAGTGGCTTATCAGATGATGTTAAAAAAATGCTTAATAATTTAAGTAAGTAATTAATTTTAGAAGGAAAATTGTATATGAAAAAAGTATTAAATATATTTTATTATATAGTTATACTATTTCTTATATTGATTGTAGGGTGTACCTTTATTAATAAGGGGCACCCTCCTTCAGTATTTGGATATAGTTTTTTAAATGTTTCAAGTGAAAGTATGGAACCTTATATAGAAAAAGGCTCCCTTGTTATAGTTAAAAACACCAATTTTGATAAACTAAATACAGGAGATGTAATAACATATTTTTTAGATAATAAAAATGTAACTGTTACACACAGAATTGTAAAAATTAATAATATAGACAATAAAAAAGTAATTACCACAAAAGGTGATGCAAATAATGTTGAAGATAACAGGCAAGTAACTGAAGATATGATTGTAGGAAAAGTTATTTTTCACATTAAGGTTGTAGGAAAAATATTTATATTTATTAAAAAGTATTTTGTATTTTTTCTAGCAGCTATAATAATATTATATGTTTTTTATTTAATATTCTTAAAAAAATTAAGAATTAATAAATAAGTGTTTTTTGCGCTTTGCTTAAAGCCAATTTCCTAAGGAAATAATTAACCAAAGCTAAAAGTTACAAAGGATAAAAAAGTTTAATGAAGAAACCAATTGAGATCATATTTAATGAAGTAAATAATTACAAATGTTAACAAATTAAAAACAATTGTTAAAGAGCTGTAAAAACTGTATTTATCCTATTGAAAAAGATTACTTAGTAAGATAAAATCAAAAATGTCGAAGGGTAATAATTACTTTTTGGGGTAAAAGTAATTTAATAATTTTAAGAATAAAATATTTTATTCTTTTCGCACGTGGGTATAATTTTGATTATGGTATAAATTTTAAGTAAATCCAAGAATTTCTTGGGTTTATTTTTTTATAAAAAATAAAAGAAAAATACGTAAGAAAAATAAAAAAAATATACATAATATTCGATACAGTACGAATGTTAAAATAAAATATTTATTGTATCATTGACACGTACTTCTTATAATGGTAAGCTAAATTTAGTAATAAATTTAATAAAAATAAAATAAGTTAGACTTTGTAAAACCAACATTTATGAAAAATTGGAGGTATTTAAATGATTAATGTCAGATGCATTTTCGTTGAAAAAAAAGATGGATTCAACGTTGAGGCAAAAAGCTTACTAGAAGACTTTAAAAGCAATTTGAGAATGGAAAATTTAGAGGGAGTAAGAGTAATAAATAAATATACTCTAGGGGATGTATCAGAAGAATACTATCAAAAAGCACTTCATACAATATTTTCCGAACTTACAGTAGATAAAGTTTATGAGGAGGAATTGCCACTAGATAGTGATAGTGTAGCATTTGGTGTTGAATTTTTACCAGGCCAATACGATCAAAGAGCTGATTCGGCAGAACAATGTTTTCAGCTTCTTACATCAGGTGAAAGAGTAGAAGTAAAATCTTCAAAAGTTATAGTATTAAAAGGAAAACTTTCAAAAGAAGATATAGATAAAATAAAACATTATTATATAAATTCAGTAGATTCTAGAGAGGCAGATATTAACTCTAGAAGTTTAAAAGTAGAATCTAAAGAACCTTCAGATGTTCAAATCTTAGATGGGTTTATATCTAGCAGTGAAGAAGAATTAAAGAAATTCCATAAAGAGCAAGGACTTGCTATGAGCATGGATGATTTACTTATGATTCAAGATTACTTTAAAAATGATGAAAAGAGAAATCCAAGCATAACAGAAATTAAAGTAATTGATACATATTGGTCAGATCACTGCAGACATACCACATTCTCTACAGCAATTCAAGAAGTAGAAATTCAAGATAATAAATATACAGTTCCAATAAAAAAATCTTATGAAGCATATATTAAATCAAGAGATTATGTATATGGCAAGGATACAACTAGAAATATTACATTAATGGATATTGCAGTAATAGTAGTTAAAGAAATGAGTAAAAAAGGCTTGTTAGATGATTTAGATGTATCTGATGAAATTAATGCATGTTCTGTAAATATTGATGTTGAAACTAATGACGGAATAGAAAAATATTTATTAATGTTCAAAAATGAAACACATAATCACCCAACAGAAATAGAACCATTTGGTGGAGCTGCTACATGTCTTGGTGGGGCTATAAGAGATCCATTATCAGGAAGAACTTTTGTATATCAAGCAATGAGAGTTACAGGAGCAGCAGATCCAACAGTGCCAGTTGAAGAAACATTAAAAGGAAAACTTCCACAAAGAAAAATAACAATAGGAGCTGCTCATGGTTATTCATCATATGGTAACCAAATAGGATTAGCTACTGGTCAAGTTAGCGAAGTTTATCATCCAGATTATGTTGCAAAAAGAATGGAAATTGGAGCAGTTATTGCAGCAGCGCCTAAAGAAAATGTTATTAGAATGGAACCAAAGGTTGGTGATATTGTAATACTTCTTGGAGGAAGAACAGGAAGAGATGGTGTAGGTGGTGCTACAGGTTCTTCAAAGGAACATACTACTGAATCTATAGAAACATGTGGTGCAGAAGTTCAAAAGGGAAATCCACCAACAGAAAGAAAAATTCAAAGATTATTTAGAAATCCTAAAGTTGCAAAAATGATTAAGAGATGTAATGATTTTGGTGCAGGTGGAGTTTCAGTTGCTATTGGTGAGTTATGTGATGGACTTGATATAAACTTAGATAAAGTACCTAAAAAATATGAAGGTTTAGATGGTACAGAACTTGCAGTATCTGAATCACAAGAAAGAATGGCTGTTGTAATTGATGGAAAATTAAAAGATGAATTTATTAAGTATTGTGCAGAAGAAAATTTAGAAGCTGTACATGTTGCAGATGTTACAGATAACGAAAGACTTAGACTATTCTGGAGAGGAAATGCAATAGTTGATCTTAAGAGAAGTTTCCTTGATACAAATGGAGCAACTCAAAAAACTGATGTTTTAGTAGAAGCACCAAAGGATTATCCATTTGAAGTTTCAGAAGATACTGATGTGGAAAAGACATGGCTTGATAATTTAAAGAATTTAAATATTGCTTCACAAAAAGGTTTAGTTGAAAGATTTGATTCAACTATAGGTGGTAGAACAGTGCTTATGCCATTTGGAGGTAAATATAATAAGACGCCAGCTGAAGGTATGGCAGGAAAAATACCAATGTTTGATGGTAAGGAATGCAAAAATGCATCTTTAATGACATTTGGATTTAACCCACTTCTTGGTACATGGAGTCCTTATCATATGGCATTTTATTCAGTAATAGAATCAGTAACAAAGCTTACTGCTATGGGTGGTGACTACAGAAAAGCAAGACTTACTTTCCAAGAATATTTTGAAAGATTAGGAGACAAGGCAGATAGATGGGGTAAGCCATTTGCAGCACTTCTTGGTGCATATAGAGCACAGGAAGAATTATCTATTCCAGCAATAGGTGGTAAAGATTCAATGAGCGGAACATTTGATGATATTGATGTGCCACCAAGTCTTGTAAGTTTTGCTGTGGGATATGAAAAAGCCGATAATGTTATATCACCTGAATTAAAAAATGATAATTCAAAACTTGTTTTTGTTAAATCTGAAAAACTTGAAGATGGAATAATAAACATGGACAAGTTTAGAAAATCAATGACAAAAGTTTATGAACTTATTTCATCAAAAAAAGTAATTTCTGCTTACTCATTAAAATTTGGAGGAGTTTCTGAAGCAATTACTAAAATGTCTTTAGGTAATAAGATAGGGGCTGAAATTGAAAACTTAACTAAAGATGATTTATTTGGATTAAATTATGGATCTTTAGTTCTTGAAATGGATAATGATATAGATTTAGATAATGCATTTGGTGATGTAGAATATAAGATTATTGGTAAAACTACAAAAGAACCTAAAATAGTATGCAAAGATTATAATGTAAACTTTAATATAGATGATTTAGATAAAACACTAGAAGAAAAATTAGATAATGTGTTTAAGATAAAAACTCCTGAAACTGGTAAAAAAGTAAAGGCTGTTTCTTATGATAAGAAAGTTGTGTCAGGACCAAAGGTTAAAATAGCAAAACCAAAAGTTGTTATTCCAGTATTCCCAGGAACTAACTGCGAAGATGACTGTACTAGAGCTTTTGAAAAGGCAGGAGCAGAAGTTAAACAAGTTTTACTTAGAAATTTAAATAAAGAAACTTTAAGAGAATCAATAGATAGATTAGAAAAGGAAATTAAATCATCTCAAATTATAATGCTTCCAGGAGGATTCTCTGCTGGTGATGAACCAGAAGGATCTGGTAAATTTATTGCTACAGCTTTTAGAAACGAAAAAATAAAAGAAGCTGTAATGGAACTCTTAAATAATAGAGATGGACTTATGCTTGGTATTTGTAACGGCTTCCAAGCCTTAATAAAACTTGGACTTGTTCCTTATGGAGAAATTTGCGATATAAAAGAAGATATGGCTACATTAACTTACAATAATATAAATAGACATATGTCTTCAATTATTAGAACAAGAATAGCTTCAACTAAATCTCCATGGTTTAATGAAGTTAAGGTGGGTGATATTCACAATGTAGCTATTTCACATGGTGAAGGTAGATTTGTTGCTCCTGAATCACTTCTTAAGAAATTAGAAGAAAATGGTCAAATAGCAACACAATATGTTGATTTTGATGGAAATGTATCTTTAGATATGCCATATAATCCTAATGGTTCTGTTTTAGGAATTGAAGGTATTACTAGTCCAGATGGTAGAATACTTGGTAAAATGGGACATTCAGAGAGAATTGGTAAAAATCTTTATAAAAATGTTCCAGGAAACTTTGATCAAAAGATATTTGAATCTGGAGTTAAATACTTTAAGTAATATTTTAAAATGCTTTAATAAATGTCTGAATGCATAAAATTTTATGTTTTATGCCATTCTCCATTTTTATATAATATATATAAATTATATTTGGAGGTTAAAAATGAAAGTTGCAATTATTTTCGGTAGTAAATCAGATACTGATGTTATGAAAGGCGCTGCTAATGCTCTTAAAGAATATGGAGTAAGCTATAAGGCTTTTGTACTTTCAGCTCATAGAGTACCTGAAAAACTTACAGAAACAATAAAAGAATGTGAAGCTGATGGATGTGAAGTTATAATAGCTGGGGCAGGTCTTGCTGCACATCTTCCAGGTGTTATTGCCTCTCAAACAGTACTTCCTGTAATAGGAATACCAGTTAAAGCAGCTCTTGAAGGAATGGATGCCCTTCTTTCAATAGTTCAAATGCCAAAATCAATTCCAGTTGCAACAGTTGGAATTAATAACAGCTACAATGCTGGAATGCTTGCAGTACAAATGTTATCATTAAAATATCCTGAAATTAAAGAAAAATTAATTGAAGGAAGAAAAAATATGAAAAAGAAATTTATTGAAGACAATGGGGAAGGAGTAGAACTATAATGGAAAAATTAGAAATGTTATATGAAGGAAAGGCTAAACAAATATATAAAACTGATAAGGAAGACGAAATAATAGTATACTATAAAGATGATGCAACTGCATTTAATGGAGTTAAGAAGGCTCAAATTGATAATAAAGGTGTATTAAATAATGCTATTACAACAATGATCTTTGAAATGCTTAATAAACATGGAATAAAGACTCACTTTATAAAAAAATTAAATGAAAGAGAACAACTTTGCAAAAAGGTTTCTATAGTTCCACTTGAAGTTATTGTTAGAAATACTGCTGCAGGTAGTATGGCAAAGAGACTTGGTCTTGAAGAAGGATATAAATTAAAAACAACTGTTTTTGAATTTTCATATAAAGATGATGAATTAGGAGATCCATTAATAAATAGATATCATGCTGTAGCTATTGGCGCCGCAACTTTCGAAGAAATTGATACTATATTAGATATGACTGCAAAAATAAATGATTTATTAAAGGAATTCTTTGCAAAATTAAACATAAATTTAATTGACTTTAAAATAGAATTCGGTAAACTTCCAAATGGAGAAATAGTATTAGCTGATGAAATTTCACCAGATACTTGCAGATTCTGGGATGCTACAACAGGTGAAAAACTTGATAAAGATAGATTTAGAAGAGACATGGGAAATGTTGAAGAAGCTTATGTTGAAATTTTAAATAGAATTAAAGGGGAGTAATTATGGTAACTGACTTTGATTTAATTTTAGATCCAAGTTTAGACAAATTTAAGGACGAATGTGGTGTATTTGGAGTTTATTCACCAAAGCCAATGGATACTGCTGGAATAACTTATTATGGTCTTTACGCTCTTCAACATAGAGGTCAAGAAAGTGCAGGTATTGCAGTATCAGATGGTGAAAAGATAGAAATGCATAAAGGCCTTGGGTTAATTACAGATGCATTTAAGGATAAAAATGATTTACATAAACTTAAAGGAAATGTTGCAATAGGTCATGTAAGATATTCAACAACTGGTGCAAATACAGTAGAAAACTCACAACCACTTGTTTCTAATTCTAAAATTGGTACAATTGCTATGGCTCATAATGGTAATCTTGTAAACGCTGATGTTATAAGAGAGCTTTTAGAAGAAGGTGGTCATATATTCCATACATCAATTGATACAGAAGTAATAGCAACACTTCTTGCAAGAAGTGCAGCAAAAGGTATGGAAAGAGCCGTAGTTGATGCAATGCAGGCAGTTAAGGGAAGCTTCGCTCTTGTTATAATGACAAAGGATAAATTAATAGGTGCAAGAGATCCTCATGGAATAAGACCTCTTTGTATTGGTAAAATTGATGATGCATATATATTATCATCTGAAAGTTGCGCTCTTGATGCAGTGGGAGCAGATTTTGTTCGTGATGTAAAGCCAGGGGAAATAGTTGTAATAGATGAAAATGGAATTAAATCAATTACATATGCTGAAAGTACAGGATGTCAAACTTGTTCTTTTGAATATATTTATTTTGCTAGACCTGATTCTACAATAGATGGTCTTGATGTATATACAACAAGAGTTAAATTTGGTGAACAGCTTTATAAAGAACATAAAATTGAAGCTGATCTTGTATGTCCTGTGCCAGATTCAGGAATACCAGCAGCTATAGGTTATTCAAAAGCATCAGGAATTCCTTTTGAAACTGGATTTATAAAAAATAGATATGTAGGAAGAACATTTATATCACCTTCACAAGAAGTGAGAGAAAGAGCTGTAGCTGTTAAGCTTAATCCGTTAAAAGTAAATGTTCAAGGAAAAAGAGTTATCCTTATAGATGATTCAATAGTAAGAGGAACTACATCTAAGCATTTAGTTGATGCAATGAGAAGAGCAGGAGCTAAGGAAGTACATTTACTTATTTCAGCTCCACCAGTAAAATTCCCTTGTTACTTTGGTATTGATACTGCATATAGAAGTGAACTTATTGCGGCAAATCATACTATAAAGGAAACTGAAGAAATACTTGGGGCAGATACATTAGGATATTTAAGTATGGATGGAATGTATAAATGTTTATCTGAAAAGAAAGGTTTCTGTGTTGGATGTTTTAATGGAGTATATCCTGTAGCGCCACCAATTGAAGCTGGAAATGGAAAAGAAGAATAATCTTGAAAGGTAGGGTAATAAATGATAACTTACAAAGATTCAGGTGTTAACATAGAAGAAGGATACAAAAGTGTAAAGTTAATTAAGGACCTAGTAAAACAAACATATAGCAAATATGTTTTAAATGGTCTTGGCAGTTTTGCTGGAATGATAGAACTTCCAGAAGGATATAAAAAACCAGTTTTAATATCAGGAACTGATGGTGTTGGAACTAAGCTTGATATAGCATGTAAAAAGAAAAAATATGACACTGTAGGTATAGATTGTGTTGCAATGTGCGTAAATGATATATTATGTCATGGTGCAAAACCATTATTTTTCTTAGATTATATTGCATGTGGAAAACTAGATTCAAATGTTTCTGCTGACCTTGTGAAAGGTGTTACAGATGGATGTCTTCAATCTGACTGTGCACTAATTGGTGGTGAAACTGCTGAGATGCCAGGATTCTACAAAGAAGGAGACTATGATATAGCAGGATTTGCTGTAGGTATAGCTGATAAAGATAAAATAATAGATGGAAGCAAAATTAAAGAAGGAAATAAACTTATAGGTATTGCTTCTTCAGGAATTCACTCAAATGGATTTTCTCTTGTAAGAAAATTATTTACAGATTTAGATATGGAATTTAATGGAGAAGAAGTATGGAAAACTCTTATAGTTCCTACTAAGATTTATGTGAAACCAGTATTAAAGCTTTTAGAAAAATATGATATTAAAGGTATGTCTCATATTACTGGTGGTGGATTTATAGAAAATGTTCCAAGAATGTTTAATGGAAATAATTTTACAGCAGTAATAAATAAAGACAGTTATCCAGTATTACCTATATTCGACAAAATGGTTGAAATGGGCGTAGATAGAGATCATATGTATAATACATTTAATATGGGAATTGGATTTGTAATGGCTGTTGATGAAAAAGATGCAGATAATATTATAAAAGACCTTCAAGATATGGGAGAAAAGGCTTATGAAATAGGTCATGTTATCTCTGGAGGTGAAGGTATTTGCTTAAAATAGCAGTTTTAGTTTCTGGTGGAGGAACAGATCTTCAATCAATAATAGATGCTGTTGAAAATAAAACACTTAAAAATTGTAAAATAGAAATGGTTATTGGCAGCAAGGAAGGAATATATTCTCTTGAAAGAGCTAAAAAGCATAATATACCTAGTTATGTTGTTAGCAGAAAAGAATATGGAAAAGAGCAATCTGATAAAATTCTTGAATTAGTTGAAGGTAAAGTCGATTTAATAGTACTTGCAGGCTATTTATCTATACTTGATGGGAAAATTTTAGATGTATACAAAAATAAGATAATTAACATTCACCCATCACTAATTCCTTCATTTTGTGGTCCTAATATGTATGGACTTAAAGTTCATGAGGCTGTAATAAAAAAAGGAGTTAAATTTTCAGGATGTACAGTGCATTTTGTAAATAATGAAGTAGATGGTGGAGCAATAATACTTCAAGAAGTTGTACCTGTTTATTTTGAAGACGATGCAGAAACACTTCAAAAGAGAATACTTGAAAAAGAACATATAATTCTTCCAAAGGCTATAGGTCTTATTGTTGATAATAAAATATCTATTATTGATGGAAGAGTTAAGATTAATTAAAAATAAAAATTAAGGAATTAAGTATATCTTATTTCCTTAATTTTATTTAATCATAAAAATATATGTATGGAGGAGAATATAATGAATTTATTATTAATAGGTTCAGGTGGAAGAGAACATGCAATAGCTTGGAAACTTGCAAAAAGTAATAAAGTATCAAAAATATATGTGGCACCAGGAAATGGTGGAACAGCTTTTGAAAATAAATGTGAAAATGTGAACATAACTGATATAGACGAACTTGTAAAATTTGCAAAGGAGAAAAATATATATTTAACTGTAGTAGGGCCAGAAGATCCTCTTACAAAAGGAATTACGGATAAATTTAAAGAAGCAGGACTTAGAATTTTTGGACCTGATAAAAATGGTGCACAATTAGAGGGAAGTAAAAGTTTTTCTAAAGAATTTATGAAAAAATATGGAGTCAAAACTGCTGAGTATGAAGTGTTTACAGAAGCGCCTAAAGCTCTTAAGTATTTAGAAAAATGCTCATACCCAGTAGTAATAAAAGCAGATGGTTTAGCTGCTGGTAAAGGCGTTTCAATATGTAGTACAAAAGAAGAAGCAAAAGATGCTATAAACGATTTTATGGTAAATGATATATTTAAAGGTGCAGGTCAAAAAGTTGTAGTAGAAGAATTTTTAGATGGAGTAGAAGCTTCAATTTTATCTATATGTGATGGACATACAATAATTCCATTTGTATCTGCTAAAGATCATAAGCAAATTTATGATGGTGGTAAAGGACCTAATACAGGAGGTATGGGTGTTTTAGCACCTAATCCATATGTTACAGATGAAGTTTTAAAGGATTTTGAAGAAAATATTATGAAAAATACTTTAAAAGGAATTCAGGAAGAAGGATTTGATTTTAAGGGAATTATTTTCTTTGGTCTTATGATAACAAAAAAAGGAACATATTTACTTGAATATAATGTAAGAATGGGAGATCCAGAAACTCAATCAGTTTTAAGTTTAATGAATAGTGATTTGTTTGAAGTTATAGAAGCTGCACTTAATGAAAAGCTTTCTGAAACTACAATTAAGTGGAAAAATGAAGTATGTATAAATGTTGTACTTGCTTCAAAAGGATATCCTAAGAAATTCAATAAAGGATATGAAATAAAAATAGATGATTCTATAAAAGACAAAGTATTTGTAGCTGGTGCTGTAGAAGAAAATGGAGTTTTAAAAACAAGTGGTGGAAGAGTTTTATCAGTTGTTGGACATGGAAAAACTTTAGAAGAAGCAAGAAAAGATGCATATAACAATGTAAAACTTGTTTCATTTAAAGATAGTTATTATAGAACTGATATAGGTATATATAAATAATTATAATAACTACTAAGGCTACTTAAGGCATTTTGGGCTTTTAAGTAGCTTTTTATATACAAAAATGTATTATTACAAATTATATTGTAAAATGTGTAATAAAGATGTATTATAAAGATGTATTATAAAAATGATAATAAACACAAAAAAGAATTGGGGGGAGATACCATGTTAAGGTTTACTAAAAAATTTATTTGTTTAATGTCAGTAGCAACTGTAGTTTCATCTACAGTAATTGTTCCAGTATCTTCTGCAGATGCTTCAGTATTAGATTCACAAATATCTCAGTTAGATCTTTCACATTATAATTCTATGTTATTACCTAATGTTGATAGTAAAGTTGAAAAAGCTCAAGGACCAACGGACAATGGACTTGCACAAAGTGTAGGGGATGGATGTATTTTACATGCATGGAATTGGTATTTTTCTTCCATTAAAAATTCAATGAAAGAAATAGCTGATGCTGGTTTTACTGCTGTACAAACTTCACCATTTCAACCTAATAAGGATGGTAAATTTGGTGATACAGCTGGATGGTGGAAATATTATCAACCTTATAGTTTTTCTGCATCAGGAAATAATCTAGGTTCACCTGAAGAATTTAGGGCAATGTGTGAAGAAGCCCATAAATATGGTGTAAAGGTCATTGTAGATGTAGTTGCAAATCATTTGGCTAATAATACTGGTAAAATGTTTAATCAAAAAGCTGATAGAAATGGAAATATTCCAGCTGAAATAAGAGATAATGATGCATTTTGGCATAATAATGATTTAACAGAGTCTAGTGATGGAAATAGATATGTTATGACAAATGCACCAATAGGTATGCCAGATCTTAATACAGGTAATGAGGATCTTCAAAAGATTATATTTAAATATCTTAATGATGTTCAAAATCTTGGAGCTGATGGATTTAGATTTGATGCAGCTAAGCATATTGAACTTCCAGAAGATCAAGGTAATTTTAAAAGTAACTTTTGGCCTAACCTTGTTTCTGCAACAAAGGCCGTAAATAAGGATGTATTTTTATATGGTGAAATATTAAATACTCCAGGACCTATAAGTATAGATTATTATACAAAGAGAATAAGAGTTACAAATAATAAGTATGGTCAAACTTTAAGAAACTGCGTTACAGGAAGGAATGCATCTGGACTTTGCAACATGTCTAATAATGAATTTGGTAAAGATGCAAAAACATGGATAACATGGGTTGAATCTCATGATACCTTTGCTGGTGAATATGGTGAACATACATCAGGTTTTAGTACAGATGATATACATTTTTCTTGGTATGCACTAGCTGCAAGAGCTGATGCGGTTCCTTTATATTTTGCAAGACCTAAAGTATTTCAAGGCAGTAATCAAAGAGGAGCTGGTTTCGCAGGTTCTGCACTTGGTGAAGATGATGGTCAATGGAAAGATAAGGGAGTAGCTGAAGTAAATAAGTTCCATAATTATTTTGCAGGAACTGGTGAATATGCATCATCTATGGCAGGCAATAAGGTATTTGCTGTTGAACGTGGTAGTACTGGTACAAGCAATTTTGAAGGTATAGTTTTAGTTAACCTTGACAGAGGTGCAAAAGATATAAGTGAAAGCTGTCATATGAAAGATGGTACATATACAGATCAAATGACAGGAAGTAACTTTACAGTATCAGGTGGTAAAATATCTGGTAAAATAGGAGATAGTGGTGTAGCTGTAGTTTATAATGTAAAGTCATCTACAGCACCAGCAGTTTCTGCATCAGTTGCTAATGGTTCTTCTTTTACTACTGATTCATTAAAGGTAACTTTAAACAGTAAAAATTGCACTAAAGCGACTTATTCAATTAATGGTGGAAAAGCAGAAACCTTTAATGATGGTGATACAATTGAAATTGGTAAAGATGCTGATTATGGAGATAAAATAACATTAAAGTTAAGTGGTACAGGCAGTGAAGGTGATGCAGAAGAAACATATACTTATACAAAGAAGGATCCAAGTGCAGCTAATATTGCTTATTTAAAATTACCTTCAGGATGGGATAATGCATATGCATATGTATATGATAAATCTACAAAGGGATCTGAAAATGCAACATGGCCAGGTGTAAAAATGACTAAAGTTTCAGATGGACTATATAAATATGAATACACTAGTACAGATGATTCTTATGTTACTCCTTTAATAATATTTAATAATGGTGCATCTGGCAGCGCAAATATTAAGTATCCAGCTGATACAGTTCAAGGGGTAGATGCTGATGGCGTTAAGTGTGAAGGATCAATGATTTGTGATGGTACATCATGGAAAGAATATGAAGATATAACTAAAAAGAAATTAGAAGCAAGCCTTACTTCTGATAAGGATTCAGTTGAAGAAAAAGAAAAAGTTAAACTTACAGCAAAAGCAACAGGTGGTTCTAAAAAGTATACTTACACATTTAAAGTAGATGGAGAAGAAATTTATTCAGGAGAAAAATCGACATTTGAATGGACACCTGAAAAAGAAGGAACTTATAAGTTAACAGTTGAAGCAAATGATGGTACTGATACAAAAGAAAGTGAAGCTTTAAGTATAAAAGTTACTAAAGCTGCAACTGATCCAGAGGACCCAAAAGAAGAATTAGAAGTTAGTCTTACTTCTGATGAAAAAAATATAAAACTAAATTCTAGTGTTACTTTTAAAGCAAAAGCAACAGGTGGTTTAAAAAAATACACTTATACATTTAAGGCAGATGGAAAAGAAATTTATTCAGGAAAAAAATCAACATTTGAATGGACACCTGAAAAAGAAGGAACTTACAAAGTAACAGTTGAAGTAAATGATGGTGAAGATACAGTAGAAAGTAATGAATTATCTATAAGCGTTACTAAGGATTCACCTGAAGTTGAAGATTTAAAGGTATCATTAAGTGCTAATAAATCAGCTGAACAAAAGGTTAATACAAAAATAAAATTTACAGCTAAAGCAACAGGTGGTCAAGGTGATTATACTTATAAATTTAAAGTAAATGATGAAGAAATTGATAATTCTGATAATTCAATTTATACATGGAAACCTAAAACAGTAGGAAAATATACTATATCTGTTATTGTAAGTGATGGAGAAAATACTGCAGAAAGTAATATAGAAACATTTAATATTATTGATGAAGGAGAAATAGAAGAACCTACAGATGAATTAAATATTACTTCATTTAAGGTTAATAAAACAAGTAATCTTAAAGTATCTGATAAAATTACAATTTCAGCTAAAGCAGAAGGTGGTCAAGGTGACCTTAAGTATTATTTCTTTGCAAAGAAAGATGGAAAAAAGATGGCTATAAGTGGATATTCTGATAAGAATTCAGTTGATTTTGAATTACCTTCTGAAGGAACATATGATATTTATGTATATGTTAAAGATTCTGATGATATAGAAGTAAAAATTGACGAGCCTATAGAAATAAAAGTTTCTGGTGAAAATACTGATGAACCTGATAGTCCAAGTTCAGGAGATAATAATGGTTTAATTGCATTTTTATTAACTGGTATTTTAGGAACATCACTATTAGGATTAAGTAAAAAGAAGAAAGGTAATAATTAACAAGTTTAAAATTTTATTAAACTAAAAAATGTTAAGTAATAAATTAGGTGCTGAAAAAAATGATTTTTCATTTTTTTCAGCACTTTTTATATATAATAAATTATTGATATATTACCTTATAATCAATATAATGTAATTGTATACAAATACTTTTAAGTTATCTGGGGGGAAAAATTTGAAAATAAAAAATAAGAAAGTAATAAATATTTCGATTATATTATTATTTTTATTATGTTTTTTAAGTAAAGGACATGCCTTTTCTAAGATTTATGAAAATAATGAAAAATCAAAAGTAAGAATAATAGTAGAACTTGAAGATAAAGCTGCTATAGATATTTTAAGTAATTCAGATAAGGCAAAAGATATAGAAAGTGAAGTAAAGAACAATCAAAAAGATATTATATGCAAAGCAGAAAATATAACAAAAAACAAAATAATAAAGCAATTTGCATATCTTGTTAATGGATTTTCTATATACGGTAGTAGTAATGATATAGAAAAAATTAAAAATATATCTGGAGTTAAGGATGCATATATTTCTTATGAAATGCATGAGTCAGTTTGTGAAAAATCTAATTTAATAAGTGAAATAAATAATGAAGCTTTAAAATATGAATGTACAGGTAAGGGTGTTGTTATTTCAATAATTGATACTGGTATAGATATAAATAATGAAAATTTGCAAAATATATCTTCTGATAATTTAAAAATAACAAAGGAAAAAACTAACTCAATAATAAATGAAATTGGTAGAGGAAAATATGTAAGTGACAAGATTCCATTTGCATATAATTATGCAGATGGTGATTTAAATTTGTATAATTCTTCAGAAATTCATGGTATGCATGTTACTGGCATTGCTGCTGCAAATGGAGAAGATTTTTCTGGAGTTGCACCAAATGCTCAAATTTTAGCTATGAAAGTAAAAAGTAGTTATGGAGGAGGTTTTTATAGTGAAGATCTTTTACTTGCTATTGAAGATTCTGTTAAATTGAAAGCTGATATTATTAATATGAGCTATGGATCAGATGCTTCAGTAAAGGGTGATGATAATTTATATAAAAAAGCTGTAGAAAAAGCTTCAGAAAATGGCATACTTTGTGTTAATTCTGCTGGTAATTCTCAAGTTTCCACAACAAAAAGCACAAAAAAATATCCATCCAATTATTCTGGAATTAAAGATACATCAATTGTTGATAATTCCACAGATGTAACTTTTACAGTTGCATCTATGGATATGTTTTATACTATGTCTAATTTTTCATCATGGGGTCCAAGTACTAATTTAGAATTAAAACCTGAAATTACTGCACTAGGTGAAAATGTACGTTCTACTGCAAATGATAATGAATATGCTATATTAAGTGGTACTTCTATGGCAGCTCCATATGTTTCAGGGTCAGAAGCATTAATATATGAAGCAGTTAATAATAAATTCCCTAATATAGATATAACTAAAAAAACTGAATTTGTAAAAAATATGGCTATGAATACAGCGGATGTACTTTATGATGGTGATGAGCCATATTCACCAAGGTGGCAAGGAGCAGGTGCTATAAATATTAAAAATGCAATAAATAATAATGTTTTGGTAACAGATAATAGGGGCAAAGCCTCTCTTGCACTAAAAAATATAGGTAAGGAAACTTCATTTTCTATGATAGTTAAAAATTATGGAAATGATGCAACATCTTATAAAATAAATAATGATATAAAATTATATAGTGAAATTGTTTTAAGTAATAAAAAAATAGAAGAAGTTGAAATTGAAAATGCAAAAATTACCTTTGATACTGAATATATTAATGTTTCTGGAAATTCTGAAGTTATTGTTAAAGGGACTATTAAACTTCCAAATAGTTTTGATGAAAATAATTTTGTCGAAGGGTATATAAAACTTGCTAGTTTGGATACAAATGTACCATCTTTAAGCATTCCTCTTTTAGCCTTTTACGGAGATTATGGTAGTGAAACTATTTTAGATTCACCTATATATGATAATGATTCTATATTTAAAGAAACAGGTCTTGGAAGCAGAAGTGGTAGCAAGTTTGAATATTATGGCAAGTATTATGATGAAGATGAAAAAGAAGAATTAGTTGATCCAAATCTTGTAGCCTTTTCTCCTAATAATGATGGTTTACAGGATACTGTAAGTCTAAATAATTACTTTTTAAGAAATGCAAAATGTTATGAAATTGAAGTACTTGATAAGGACAAAAATTTTATAGGTAATAAAATGATATATTACAATGTTGTAAAAAACAGTTACAATGATTCATCAGGTAACAAAAGTAGGCAACTTCAGTATTATTATAACTGGGATGGAACAAAATATAATATGTCTACTGGTTCTTTTGATAAGGTAGAAGATGGCCAGTATTATATAAGAGCTAAAACTATAGGATATACAGATAATGCAAAAGAACAGGTTATTGATATGCCTGTAAAAGTAGATACTGTTTCCCCTATTGTTTCTAATGTATATATTGATAGAATCAAAGAAGATGAGGAGATATTATATAAGTTAAATTGGAGTGCTACAGACGAGTTTTCAAAAGTAAAATGTGAAGCTGAATATTTTTTAAATGATAATGATAATTCAAAAACTGAAATTGAAAATATTGAAAATAATGGACATAATTATAGTGGATATATCAATTTAAATAAAGGACAAATTAATAAAATAACATTAATAATAAAAGATTATGCAGGTAATGAAACAGAATTTAATTATACTTATAATGCAGAAGGAGATAAAGATATAGATATTTCTACAGATACACCTGATGACAAACCTGAAATGGTTGATGCATTATCCTTTTCTAAACTTAAACAAAATTTAGTGTTAAATGTAGGTGCTGGAAGATTTAAAATAAAAGGATATATGAGAAGTGATGTTTATAATATTTTAATAAATGAAGAGGAAGCTGTATTAGGTGATGGAACTTTTGAAAAAACTGTTATATTAGCTGATGGAGATAATATTGTAAATGTAAAGGCTTATTCAAAGGATAATGAAGAAATATTTAATAAAGATTACAATGTAACTTTAGATAGGGAGAATCCAGTAATTGAAAGTATATGGCCTGATGCTTCAAAAAAAGTTTATGCAACAGAAGATGACACTTTTAAATTAAATGTTAAGGGAAAAGACATATCTAAATTAGTTTGTAAAATAGAAAACGATCTTACAGGTGAAGAAGTATCTGAAAGTTTAGACGATAATGGAGAAGGAGAAATTGAAGTACCCTTAAAAAGTGGATTAAATAAATTAAATTTGGAACTTGTAGATGAGGCTAATAATTCTTCTGAAACTATGGAATTACTAGTTGTAAAGGTAAGTGATAAAAATAAACTTAATGTGGGTTTTGTAAATATTGAAAATTCTCAAAGTACAGCTGGAAATGTAGACAGTGAAGGATGTATAAATGTAATTGGCTATGTAACTAAAATTCCTAAAGTATTAAAAATAAATGATACAGATGTTTTAGTTAATGATGATTTTACCTTTTCTCATAAAGTAAAATTAATAGAAGGGCTTAATAAAGTAAAAATATATGCAGAAGATGAATATGGCAATGTTGTAGAAGAATATGCATATAGACTTTATTATGATAATGAAGCTCCTGTTATTGATCTTGATATAGATTTTACAAATATAGATGGAGATTTTTATACTAATAGAAAAAAATTTATATTAAAAGGTTCTGTACATGATAATAAAAGTGATTATAAAGTGTTTTTAAATGGTAACATGATTACTAATACACAAACAGGAATGGTTGGTTTTAATGATAATGATTTAATTAATGATTTTAGTTATGAATATACATTAAATGCTGGCGATAATTATTTTAGATTTAGGACTGTTGATAAATTTGGAAATGACAATACAACAATTGTTAAAGTTGTATATTTCCCTTTAGATGGAGAAGAGGATGAACCAGAAACTTCTGATAATTCAAATTTGATTATATATATAAATTGTATAATATTATTGTATGTTTACAAAAAAATAAAGAAATACATACATAATTATTAATTTTTTGTTTATAATTAAAATTAATACAAAATTTATGATATAATAATGAAAGGTTACTTTATAAAATAATGATTTAAAATAGATTATGTAGAAGGATATATTGGGAGGAATTTAAAAATGATTAGAGAACTAAGTAAAGATGTAAATGTGATAAGTGTTAATAAAGCTTATGATGGCAAGATTGTAGATTTTAATGTTAAAAGCAAAAAAATCCTTACAACATGTTTTAAATTTGGTGTTTCAGAAATATTATATATTCCATCAATTTTAATGAAAGGAATATTAAATAGAACAATAAAAGATAAATTTTCAGATATTACTAGTTCACATTTTGAAGATTATGTATCAGAAAAAGAATGTTTTAAGAAAGATTTTTTTGAGGTTGAAATAGTAGAATGTATTGGAAATTATGGTTATGGAACAGAAGTTTCGTATAATTGTAAGATTGTTTCAGCAGGTGGCTATTTGTCATTTATAAATGGTCAAACTGTAAGTATAATTGTTCCAGAATCATATCTTTTAAATAAATCTGAAGTCAATGGCTACGTTGAAATGAATGAAAAGTGTTATGTTAGTGAAGGTTATAATAGCATATTAAGAGCAAGATATGGAACAGAAAGTCCTTCAAATGAAGAATCAAAATCATTAAAAATAATTTCAAAAACATCTTCATGGACTGATTTTACAATGGAAGAAATAGAAGTCCCTAATGAAATAGAAGGTAAGTTTAGTGATGGTACTATTGTAGTAGGTGATATTGATGCTATTGTTACAATAAAGGGAAAAGATTTTGTTAAAGTAATAATGAGAACATCATATTTTGATAAAGATAATAATGATATAGTAATGCAATATGAATTTAATTATTAGACTTAATTAAGTTTTCAAAAAAGTGATTATTAATAAAAATGAGGACTGTCCAAGTATAAAAGGATGGTCCTATTTTTCATAATCTTTTTAACAGAAGGTAAAATTATTACAGGAGGCAAAAAATATGAGTAAAAGAAGCGATGAGGCAGTTAGATTATTTAAAGAGGGATATAATTGTTCCCAGTCTGTTGTAGGAGCATATGCTGATTTATTTAATATAGACAAAAAGTTTGCTATGCAAATGGTATCTGGATTTGGAGCTGGAATGGGCAGAATGAGAGAAGTGTGTGGTGCAATGTCTGCAATTGTATTTATTGCAAGTCTTAAAAATGGGAATTATGCTCCTAAAGATATAGAGGCAAAGACAAAAAATTATGAGATAGTAAGAAATTTGGCAAAAGAATTTAAAGAAGCAAATGGTGGTAGTATAATATGCAAGGAACTCTTAGGCATAGATGAGATGGAGGAAAGTGCAAGACCTGAAGATAGGACAAAGGAATATTATAAAAAAAGACCTTGTATAGAAATTGTTAGAGAAGCTGCCTTAATTATAGAAAAAAATCTAATGTAAAAAAACTGACTAACATTGTGAACAAAATATTAAATTATCCTTTGTAATTATTGCAATGGCGTTTGATATATGATATTATAAATAAGTGGCTGAAAGCTACTATATAATATTAAAGATTAAGTAGATAATAATGTTCTCCGGTTTTAGGATTCATTAATCGACATGGTCTTTAAACAGGAGGAATAGTAATATGGAAGATAAGACAATCGTATGTGTTGACTGTGGTAAGGAATTTGTATTTACAGTTGGCGAACAAGAATTCTACAAAGAAAAGGGTTTTGAAAACGAACCAAAGAGATGTCCTGAATGTAGAAGAGCTAAAAAACAACAAAACAACAGAAGATAGTTTCTGTTTTAGGTTGCAAGTTAAGCTTGCAACCTTTGTTTTTACTTAAATGGTAATTTTATACTAGACATAAAGTTATTTTGTGGTATAATAAAAAAGTCTTATTAATGGGGTATTGCCAAGCGGTAAGGCGTCAGACTCTGACTCTGATTATCGGGGGTTCGAATCCCTCTACCCTAGCCAAATGTATTTAAAATACTAGTTTTTAAAGAATATGATAATTAACACATGTTGATAATTATCACACTATTAATACATTTTTTATATAATTTAGAAGTATTGAGCGTTTTGCAAAATGATTAATTTTAATTATGAGCTTCGCTCTTTTTTTGTTTGTTTAAAAAGTAATAAGAGTTAATTAACATATTTAAAGAAAACTCATTTTGTGTATTGTTTGACAAAATAATCGAAAATATATACTATAAAAAGTGTTTGAGTGGTATTTTAGACATAAAATAAGGAGGGGTATAAATATGGATGAACTTAAGAAAAAAGTAGGGGCTATGCTTACACACTTAAAAGAAGAAAAGCCCTTAGTTCATTGCATATCAAATTATGTAACAATAAATGATTGTGCAAATATTCTTCTTGCAATTGGGGCAAAACCAATTATGGCAGATGCAATAGACGAAGTAGGAGAAATAGAGTGTCAGTGTTCTGCTCTTGTAATTAATATTGGGATGATTTCTTATGAAAAAATAGAATCAATTATAGAAGCTGGGAAAATTGCAAATAAAGTAGGGATTCCAATTATATTAGATCCTGTTGGTATAAATGTATCTAGATTTAGAAAAAATGCTGCAATTAAAATGCTAAAAAAATTAAATATTACAGCTATAAGAGGCAATGCATCAGAAATTAGATGTTTGTGTGGTTTAAAAACTCAAAGCAAAGGTGTTGATTCTTTTGAAACTATGAGTGAAGATGAATCAAAAGAAATAATTATTACTGTTTCTAAAAAGTACAAGTGTATTGTTGCTATGACAGGCATGGTAGATTATATAACAGATGGAAAAAGAATTGTAAGAATATCTAATGGAAATAAGATGATGTCTTATGTATCAGGAACTGGATGCATGACTTCAGCTCTTATTGGAGGTTTTTTAGGGGCTTGTGATGATTACTTTTTATCTGTAGTAGCAGGAATTATGATTATGGGAATAATAGGTGAAAAGGCATTAGATATGCTTAAAGAAAATGAAGGCAGTGGTACATATAAGGTAAAAATAATAGATGCCGCTTTTAATTTAAAAGCTTTTGAAATTATGGAAAGAGGTCAAGTTTATGAAGAATAATATTGATTTATCATTATATTTAGTGACAGATAGAAAATGCTTAAAAAATAAGGATTTAAATAGTGCTATTGAAGAAGCAATTTTAGGTGGAGTTACTTTAGTTCAGTTAAGAGAAAAAAGTTCTGATTCATTAGAACTTTTTAATATTGCAAAGGAAGTAAAGAAAATTACAGACAAGCATAATATTCCGCTTATTATAGATGATAGAATTGATATTGCTATGGCAGTAGATGCAACAGGAGTTCATTTAGGACAAGAAGACATTCCTTGCAATGTAGCAAGAAAAATTCTTGGAAGTGACAAAATCATAGGAGTGTCTGCTCATAATATTAAAGAAGCTTTAAAAGCTCAAAGTGATGGGGCTGATTATTTAGGTTGTGGTTCTGTTTTTAATACTTCTACAAAAAATAATGTTACTTCTTTAAAAATACAAGAATTAAGGGAAATAAAAGAAAAGGTTAATATTCCAGTGGTAGCCATTGGTGGTATTAATGAAAAGAATGTATTAGAACTTAGGGGCACTGGAATTGATGGTATAGCTATTGTATCTGCAATTTTAGGTAAGGATAATATAAAAAAGGCAGCAGAAGAGTTGAAATATACTATAGAATTTAAATAATTCTATAGTATATTTTTATATACATTAGAAGAATATACATAAAGCAATTGTAATGTAGCAATTTTTAGTATATTATATAAATGTAATAAAAAATTGTGAACTTTGTTAAAATGCTATGAATTGACAACGTTTTCAAGAATAAAATAGGGGGAAAAAATGAAGAAAAGTTTAAAAAAAATATCATGTTTAGTAAGTATTGCACTTTTATCATCTGTTACTGCTAATTTTGCAGTATCAGCAAAAACAGTTGAGGTTTCTAATGATTCAGATGTTAAAGTAGAAAAAGCTGGAGATAATGGTTTATGTGATTATTATCAAACAAATCCAAATGGACAAGTTGGTAAAGAAAAGACAATTACAAGTATAGATGATTTTACATCAGATATGCTTATAGCTCAAAGTGCAGCAAATGATGATGCAAGAGCTTACAGAGCAACAGAATATGGTGGTTCAATGCATGAAAAACCAGTTGATACTTATCAGCTATATGGTGCTTGGGATGATAATAATATATATTTAATGTGGATTATGACAAATGTTACTGATGTAGAAGCTCCAGATCAAAATTATCCAATATCAGATAATGGTAAGCCTTGGAATGGTGACCTTTGTCAAATGATTTTAATGAATGTAGATCCATCTAGAGGTGGTTCAGGTGTAACAAGTTCTACAGACCCAAAAACTGGTACTTCAATTAAAGGCTCAAATCTTTGGGGAGTTAGAGTTAATTTTGAAACAAAAGTTGATAAGGTAGCTATGATACATAGTAATAGTACTGGTGAACAAGGTATATTCTCATTAAATGATGATGATGAATTTGATTATGATACAGCTGTAAAAATAACTAATGGTAAAACTGCAACAGAAGGTACTCATTTTACTTGGGTAGATGGGCTTCCAAGTTGTGTGAAAAATGTTTGGGGTATGAAAGGTTGGGCTTCTCAAAGAAAAGTAGGAGACATGGTAGATGGAAGTGCTGAATGGGTAGATTATTTAACTACAAATCATGATAAAATGCAAGATACAACTTACTTAATGACAATACCATTAAGTGATCTTGGAATAACAAAAGCTGATATTACATCAAAAGGTGTAGGCTTTATGCATATAACAACATTTGGTTTATCAGGAATGGATTCGTGTCCTTATGATATTTCAATGAATGATGCAGCAGCAGATGCATGTCCACAAGATTCGTCAACTTCAGGAGAAAAGGAAGATATAGATACAATTACTGCACCACTAGCTTCACTTGGAAAATTAAGAGATGCAAGTAGCGGTTCAACAGTTAAACCAATACCATCTATAAGTACTGATGTAAAAGGTGAACAACCTACAGGTAAAAAGATTACATTTACTACTTCAGTTGCAAATGGTACAGCACCATTTACATATCAATATTATGTTGATGGTGAAAAGGTAGGAGAAGAAACAGATAGTGAAACATTTGAATGGACACCTGAAAAAGAAGGAGATTATACTATAAAAGTCCTTGTAAAAGATTCTGCTGGAAATAAGGGTGAAAAGGAAAAGAAAATGACAATAGTAGGTCCATCTTCTGGTGATACTTCTGATGATTCTGATAAGGATGATGATAAGCCTTCTGGTGCTGATACTACAGACGCAGACAACAATAAAGATAATGACCAAGATAGCAAAGGTGATGATTCTGATGTAAAGGAAGAACCATTAAAAGCTGGTAAAATAACTATAAGTGGTTCAAAAAATGTAGGTGATGAAATTACATTAACATCTTCAGCAACTGGAGGAGATGAAAATTATAAATATAAATATACAATAACTGATAAAAATGATGATGTTGTATCTAGCAGAGCATATGCTAAAGACCCTAAGTATGTATGGACACCAGATGAAGATGGTGAATATACTGTTCTTGTTAATATAAAAGATGGAAATGGAAATACTGATGAAATTACATCTAAAATAACAATTAATAAAAATAGTGATGATTCTGATAATGAACCAGGACAAGATACTGATGATAAAAATGATGATAATAAAAAAGATGAAGATAATAAGCCTAATGAAGATACTGATGGTTCTGAAGAGATGGAAGAATTACAAATAACAAGTATCAAAGCTGCTAAAATAACTGGAATTGAAGTTAATGAAAAAGTTAAAATTACAGTAAAAGCAACTGGTGGTTCAGGTTCATATAAGTATAAAATAGTTGAAGATGGAAAGGAAATTGGAAGTTTTACTTCTGCATCAAATTTATATTATACTCCAAAAAACGAAGGAACTCATACTATAAAAGTAATTGTATCTGATGATGAAAATGATAATATTGCATATAGTACTGATAAATTAACATTAAAAGTTACAGCAGCAAATCAAGATGATGATTTTAATCAAGATGATGACTCTAATTCAAGTAAAGATGATTCAACAAATAGTGGCGATTCAAGAAGCATAATGGCATTATTTGCTACAGCAGCAATTTCTTGCTTTACAATATTAAGAAAGAAAATAAAATAATTTAGGGGTGTAAAATGAATAAAACAATTAAAAAACTTATCGCTTTAAGTTCAGTGGCTTTATTTACATCAAGTTTTCCTTACAATAAAAGTTCATATACAGCATATGCAGGAGAGCTTTCTCAAAATGAAGATATAAATAAGGATGATGAAGGTGTTCTTAAAGTAAATCTTAATGAGGATGGAACAGCAGATTATTCAATAAATGGAGTATCAGGAACTGCAGTGTCAGAAGATGATTTAGAAAATCAATTATTTTCTTGGGACAATGCAACAGTATATTTCCTATTAACCGATAGATTTGAAAATGGTGATCCATCTAATGACCATTCTTATGGACGTTCATTAGATGCTAATGGAAATGTAATAAATGGCTATAAAGATGCACCGGGAACATTCCATGGTGGTGATTTAAAAGGAATTACTAAAAAAATAAATGATGGATACTTTACAGACCTTGGGATTAATGCTATTTGGTTCACAGCGCCATATGAACAAATTCATGGATATACATCAGCAAATTTAAAAGCTACTGATGATAATAAAGCAGGAGAAGATGGAAGTGGATTCTCATATTATGGATACCATGGATATTGGGCACTAGATTTCACATCTCTTGACAAGAATATGGGAACTAGAGATGATTCTGTTTCAGATGTATCAAAAGTTTCAACATCTGAGGATGACATGAAAGAATTTGTTACAGCTGCTCATAAAAAGGGAATTCGTGTAATTATGGATGTAGTTATGAACCACGTTGGTTATGCTACATTAAAAGATATGGATGAATTTGGATTTGGTGCAACTAAAGGTGATTGGAAAAGCTATTATTATGGACCAGAAGCAAATAGAAAAGGTGGAGCTTGGGAACAAGAATCTCTTTATGATTTAAACTCTGATAAATGGGGCAACTGGTGGGGTAAAGACTGGATAAGATTTGAAAAACAAATGTATAATTATACAGTTGGTGGTAGCGATGAAAAAACTTGCTGTTCTGGTGGTCTTCCAGATGTTATATCAGAGTCACAAAGTGAAGTGGAAATTCCAGTGTTTTTACAAGAAAAGTGGAAGAAGGAAGGCAGATATGATCAAGAAGTAGAAGAACTTGATGCTTTCTTTAAACAAAGTGGTCTTAAAAAGACACCTATTAATTACATTGTAAAATGGCTTTCAGATTGGGTTAAAGATTATGGAATTGATGGATTTAGATGTGATACAGCTAAACATATTGAAGTTGAACATTGGGGCACTTTAAAAACTGAAGCTGATAAGGCATTAAAAGAATGGAGAAAAAATAATCAAGGTGAACCAGGGGCTCAATGGACTGATGATTTTTGGATGACTGGAGAATGCTATGGTCTTGGAGTTAACCTTGGAGTTGATTATTATGATAATGGTTTTGATTCTATGATAAACTTTAGTTTTCCAAAGGATGGTGCTACTGGAAATACATTAGAAGCTCAATATAAAATTTATTCAACTATAAATGCAAGTGGTGGTACAAGAAATATTTTATCTTATATTTCTTCTCATGATGATTGTATGGGGGGCAGAAAAGATTTATATAAAGCAGGAGCTTCACTTCTTTTAGCACCTGGTGGTGTTCAAATTTATTATGGTGATGAAACAGGAAGACAAGAACATGCAGAACCATGGGGATGGAAAGATTTAAGATACCGTATTGATATGAACTGGGATAGTATGGATAAAAATGTTTTATCATTTTGGTCAAAGCTATCAAACTTTAGAAAAAATCACTTAGCAGTTGGTGGTGGAGTTCATACTAAAATTAGTAATGATTCAGATGGATTTTATGCATTTAAAAGAGAATATAATAAAAATGGAAATAAAGATACTGTAGTATGTGTAACTCAGGCTAAAGGAGGTCAAACTATAACTTTAGATGTTTCAGCTGCATTTAGTGAAGGTGTTAAATTAAGAGATGCTTATTCAGGTGAAGTGACAGAAGTTTCAGATGATGGAACAGTAACATTTAAAGCGTCAGATACTGGAATTTTATTATTAGAAAAAGCTAATTTTAAACCTATAATAGTAAATAATAATAATTCAGGAAATAGTGGCAATCAAAAAGATGATGACAAAAAGGATGATAATCAAAAAGATGATGACACTAGTAAAGATGATGATAATGAAGAAACATTAAAATGTGGTTCTATAAAAGTATCAAAAGAAGAGGCAACTGTAGGAGATAAAATTAAGATAACAGTTTCTTCTGCTACTGGTGGTGACTCAGATTATTCTTATAAATTCTTAGTAGATGGAAAAGTTATTCAAGATTTCTCATCTAAAACTACTGCTACATGGACTCCTGAAGAAGAAGGGGAATGTACAATTAAAGTTATTGTACAAGATGGAAATGGTAAAACTGCTACATCTTCATTAGATTATATTGTTAATTCTGTAAATGATTCTGACAATGATAGTGATAAACCTAATGATGACAAAAACCAAGATACAGATGATGATAATCAAGGTAAGGATGATAATCAAGATACAGATGATGATTCAAACAAAGATGATGAAGAACTTCAATTTGATAATCTTCAATATAATGAATCTAATACAGAAGTATATGAAAAGAGAACATTTAAGGCTTCAGCTTTAGGTGGTGATGGAGATTATATGTATAAATTTACTATAAAAAAAGGTAGTAAAGTTGTATATGATGGAAAATATCAATCAAAAAATACATTAAGTTGGATTCCAGATACTGAAGGATCTTATAGTATTACAGTTAGTATTAAGGATGGTTCAGGTTCAAGTGTAAATAGTGATAAATATAAATTTACAGTAGTAAATAGTATTAAGGATAATGATGATCAAAAGGATGACAATCAAGGAGATACATTTGATGAAAATAATATTTTAGCCGCTATTTTACTATTAACAATGACTGGTTCATTATTAGGATATAGTTATAAAAGAAAAAAGCATAATAACAATTAGTACCTTTTTATATTTACTATATAAAATTTAATATTACAATTATTTACATAAGGCAGAGAAAATGGTATAATAATTATATAAAGTAAATAGGGGAGTTTTGTATGAAAAGTGAGGATGATTTTAAGTTAATTACTGGTCTTGTTGTTACAGGTGTTATTTTGGCTTGTAGTATATATATTATTTATTATAATATTAATGTATGCAAGAAACCTTATGTAATAAGTATTATATTTGCATTAATTCCATTAGCAATTGCATTATTTAAGTTTTTAAAATTATACAAGGATACTACGGGAAATTATAAGTTCTTAAATATTTGGCTTGTTGTATTTTCACTATTTTTCTTTGGAAGTAGTATTGTATCATTTAAGGCTCTTAATAAAGTAACTAATGTTACAGATTACAATGCTTATGAAAAAGTTATTAGATATGAAAAATATCCAAGTAATAAAAAAATAGCACATTTTCCAAGTACTATACCAGCTGATGTAGATAATAAAGAATTTAAAGAATGGGGAACAGTAGGATCTGACGATGCAGGTATGATATTATCTTATTCAGTAAGCAATAATGAAATTAACACAGAAGAATTTAAAGAAAAAATTCAAAGTGCAAAATATAAAGCTTCATCAAAAATTGGACTTGAGGAAGTTTCACAAAAGTTATATATTCCGCAGATTGTATATGATACCCTTGGATTAAATGATGAAGGAAATATAAATAATGATTTCTCAACATATATTTTAGATGCATCAGATCAAGAAAGCATAAATTCTAAATCAGATTATTCTTATGGAATTATTGTTGATAATAAAAATAGTAAAATTACTTATTATAGTGTTACTGCTAAAAAGTAATATTTATAAAAACCTTTGGCAATTTGCTAGAGGTTTTTATAAATTTATGTTAATTATTTATGAAGAGTATAGTAAAAACATTGTAAATAATATAAAATTAAAGTAATATAGCGTATATTTATGGGGTTATGGGGTGAAATGTTATGAGATTGGTTCCAATAGAATGTGTAAGAGAAAATTCTTTCCTTGGCAAAACTATATATGATGAAGAAGGAAGAGTGCTTCTTCAAAAAGGTACTAAGCTTACTAGGACTATTATTGAAAAAATAATGGCAATTAAGATATTTTCATTGTACATAGATGATTTTTATACAGAAGAAGAAATTGAAGAAATAATTAGACCTGAAATTAGAAATAAATCTACAAGTGTTATTAAAGAAACTTTTTCTAGTATCGAAAGGATATATACTAAAAAAGATTTAGGACCGGCTTCTTATTGGAAAAGAAAAAATAAAGTATATTTTTCAGCAATATTTAAAGTAGCACAAGAGTTACTTGATGAAATACTTAAAAATAATAAAGTATTATCTAGCTTAGTTGATATAAAAAGTATGGATAATTATACATATGAACATACTATTAATGTAGCTGTTATATCAATAGTTATGGGAATATCTCTAAAATTTAATAGAGAGCAACTTAGAAATATTGCATTAGGAGCCCTTACACATGATATAGGAAAAGCATTTATCCCTAAAGAAATAACTAAAAAGTATTTTAAACTTAGTGATGAGGAAAAAATAGTATATAAGCAGCACTGCAGAAAAGGCTATGAGTATTTAAAAAATAATTTTATACTTCCAGAGGAAAGTATGCTTCCAGCCCTTGAACATCACGAACATTATGATGGCTCTGGGTATCCAAGAGGCATTAAAGGTCAGTTTATAAATATTAATTCAAAAATTATAGCAATTGCTAATTGTTATGATGAGTTAACTTCTGATACGGAAAATTCAAAGGGAATTTGTGCAAATGATGCTATAGAATACATAATGGCTCAAAGTGGTAAGATGTTTGATTACGAACTTGTAAATGTTTTTTCTCATGTTATTATTCCTTATCCAAGAGGAACCCTTGTAAGGCTTAGCAGTAATGAAATTGGAATTGTAAAATATACGCCACCTAATTATCCTCTTAGACCTAAAGTTCAAATAGTAAAATCACAAGATAAAAGAAGAGAAGGTTCTACAATTGATTTGATAAAAAACCTGTCTTTAGTTATAATACAAATAGAGTATGGTTTATACAGTGTTTAATTTGCATTAAGGAGGATTTTTTTTGAATATAGTTAATACAATTTTAGTTTGCTTTTTAGGTCTTGCTATTATTTTACCTATTATTTTAATACCAATTGCAATATTATATAACTTTAATATTACAAGACTTTTAAAAAAGGTTCAAAAGGATACTAACGAAAGAACAGTGCAAACGTTTATGGTTTGGTTTATGTTTGGCCCTTTATTTAACTATGGTAAAATGTGGAACGCATTAATTTCAACATTTAAAATGATAGATAAAAGTGATAACGTTTCTAAGGAAACTAAAGATAAATTATTCGAGGTATATAAGAGGAAAGGATGTAATCCAAGAAAAGTTAAAAAGTAATATATTGTATTTGGAAAGGAGTAAATATAAATAGGCTAATGAATATATCTGGAGTACAGACACAATTAAGTAGTGATGATTTAATAAGTATTATTAATGAATTTGTAAAAGTTGAGGGGCTAGAAATTGAAAATATTATTTTAGATAATTCCATTGATGTATATGGAAAATATACATCAAAATTTAGTATATCTTTTGAAGTCTCTATAGAGATATTAAGTATAAAAAATGGAATAATAAAAGGTAAATTTTCTAAATGTAAAATATCTGGCTTTGGATTTTTTAGACCCGTAAGAAGTTTAGCTCTTAAATATATTAATAAAAAGTTGCAAGAAATTGGTATAAATACAGATGTATATAAGGATTCTATTGAGATAGATACAAATGCAATAATTAATACGATTCCATTTATTAATTTAAATATTGATGAAATATATATTAAAGGAAATAAAATTAATATTGAAGTATCAAATATTGAAATATCACTTGCTGGTGATCTAGTTAAGGAAAAAACTTCTGAAGTAGAAAAAGAAGAAGATGATGATGAACTTATTCTTCCAGTAAAAAAAGTAGAGGATAAGTATACTAAAGGTAGAAAAAAACTAGAAAAAAAATTTGATGGAAAATTAAATGTTTTACATGAGTATGTTTTGATTGTACCTGATATTGTAGCACTTATATATAGGCTTTTAAAAGACGAAAGAGTTAAAATCAAAACAAAGCTTGAAATATCAGCGGCAGTGGCTTATATTATATTTCCTATAGACATTATTCCTGAATTTATACCGTTTATTGGAAAAATAGACGATGTAGCTGTATTATTTTTTGCACTTAATAGAATTATAAATGAAGTTCCAATTAATATAATTGCTGAAAATTGGGCAGGAAAAAATGATTTAGTTGTAGTTTTAAAGAAAGCAGTAGAATTTTTGAATAGTTATACAAATTCAAGTAATGTTGATAAATTATACGATGCAGTAGTTGAACTTACAAAATTATAAGGAGAAGGTTAATGGCTGGCAAGATATATGCAATTAAAGAAGGAAATGATCCTTTAACAAAGAAAAAAGTACAAAATATAATGGTAAATTCTTGGGATGAATGTTTAAAGTATGTTAAGGGCATTAAAGGGGCAAAATATAAGAGCTTCAAAACTAAAAAAGAAGCTGAGGAATATTTTGGTAAAAAAACTTCATTAAAAAAATCAGATAATTCATATCCAAAAGATTGCCTTCATATATATGTAGATGGAAGTTACAATGTAAATTCTAACAAATATTCTTACGGATTAGTAGCTGTATTACAGGATACTATAGTTTATATTGAAGGTAATTCATTTGAATGTGATGGAAAAAATTCTAATAGGCAAATATCAGGTGAGTTAAAGGCAGCTATAAGAGCTGTTCAATATTCTTTAGATAATAATTATGAAAAAGTGGTTATCTTTCATGATTATATGGGGATTTGTAATCATGCAACAGGTGAATGGGAACGAAAAGAAGAGTCATCTAAAGATTATTATAAAAAAATGCAATCATTTATGAAACAAGGAATTGAAATTATATTTGTAAAAGTAGATAGTCATACAGGAGATTTTTATAATGAACTTGCAGATGAAGTATGTAAAATGAACCTTAATATAGATTCAGATAAGGTAGTGGCAAAATTTTTGAAAAATAACATTATTAAGGTGAATGATAAAAGTATAAAGGATCTATTGCTAAAGGTTGCACCAGGTTTTGAAGGTTCTATTCAGGTTTTAGACAATAGATGTCAAAAGGCGACAGATGATACAATATACTCAAAAATAATAAAACTATATAATGAAGATAAAAATAGTTCATTAAACTTAATTAATAATTTGTCACATAATCAGAAAAATAATTTAATTAAATTTTTATTAAATAAATTAGATTCTAATAAATAATTTAATAAAAATAGTTAAAAATATGATTATAGAAATTATTAAGAGGTGATGCTTAATGAAAAAGTGTATTTGTACATTGTTTACTGGTGTGATTATGGGTATGATAATTGGTGTTACTATTTATCCTGAGATGGATAGAAATACAAAAAGAATGATAAAAAAGGCAAAAAGAAAAGTAATTAATAAAGCAAATGATTCTTATGATGCTATTACAAATATTATGTAATAAAAAAATATTAATATTATTTAAAAAGTATTTAATCTAATTACGTCTATGTAATTAGATTAAATATTTTTTTTGTTTTTAAGACACCTTTTGTTTATTGTGTAAAAAAATGAAAGAAAAGTTATTTCTTTTTTAAAAAATATCTCAAAAAATTATATGTTTTACTATTTTATTACTAACATTCAATTTTATTTTACATTTTGCTATTTATTATTACAACTTTATGGTATAATTTATTTTGATATATATTAAAAAAATAAGAAATATAAGGAAGTAAAAAGGAAGATATCTATGGAAATTTTGACTTTAGGGGAGAAAATTAAAAGAAAAAGAAAAAAACTTAATATGACATTAAAAGATTTAGCAAAAGAAAGAATAACACCAGGACAAATAAGTTTAGTTGAATCAGGAAGATCAAATCCATCTATGGATCTTTTAGAGTATTTAGCTGAAAATTTAAATACAACTGTTGAATATTTGATGGAATCAGAAGAAAGCCAAGCAGAAAAAATAACTATGTATTATGAACAATTAGCGGAAAGTTTTATATTAAGTCATGATTTTGAAACTGCAGAAGATTATTTAGAAAAAGCTAGTGAATATGCAAATAAATATGAACTGGAATTTAGTAAAGGGAAGCTTTTATATCTTAAGGGTATAATTTTAGAAGAAAATAAAGATTTAGAGGTTGCTCAACAAAATTATTTGTCAGCAAATGTTATATTCGTAAAAAATAATAAATATGAAAATGTAATAGATACGTTTTTAAGATTAACTAAGATATCCATTAAAGCCAAAGCATATCATTCAGCCAACAGTTATTTAAAACAAGCAGAAATTGTATATTTAGATAATAATATAGGAAATGATGTTGTATTAGGGGAAATATATTACTATATGTCTAAGGTATATTTTTCTTTAGAAAATTTTAAGCAATCCCTTAAATATGCTTTCCTTGCGGAAGAAAAATTTGAAGGTGTGTATGATAAGGACAAATATAGTAAATCACTTCTTCTAATTGCTCAAAATTATAGTGAAAATAATGATTTAGAAAATGCTCTAATATATTCTAATAAAGCCTTGGAAGTTCAAAAGAAAGTTGTTAAAAATAATAACATAAGTGATGTGGAAAATAATTTAGGAGAATTATTTTGTGATTTAAATAAAATAGAAAATTCATTTAAACATTATAATAGAGCAAAAGAAATAAAAATAATAAATAAAAGTAATAATCTTAATGTTACATTAATTAATATGTGCAAAAATTACATAAAAGAAAAAGATATTGTAAAATGTGAAGAACTTTTAAATAAAATATACGATAGATTAACAGAAAATGATATTGTGGACAGGCTTAATTGTGATTTGATAAAATATAGAATTCTTTGTATAAAGGAGAGAACAATAGAGGCAGAAAATTTACTTATAGATATATACAATTATGCTAAAAAATCTGAAGTTAATGATTTTGTATCTGAACTTTGTATAATGATTTCTAAGTTTTATTTAGATAATAAAAAAGATAATTTAGCAAAAAAATATTTAGACGAGGCAGTAAACATATATAAAAAAATGGGGCTTATAGAAGAATAAATTTAGAAAGGAGGCTTTTTTATGGAAATATTATCAACTGGGGAAAAGATAAAGCGTGCAAGAGTATATAAAGGAATTACTTTAAAAGAATTATGTGGAGATAAAATTTCTATATCAAAAATGAGCTGTATAGAAAATGGAAAAGTTAAAGCTGATGATGAAATATTAAAATATATTGCTAAAAAAATAGAATCTCCATATAGTTATTTAGTAAAGGATGTATATGAACAAATAAGTGAAAATTTACAGATAGTTAAAGAGAATTATTTAAAAAATAATGATTCAACTGAAGAAAATATAAAAATGAATTTATCATATGCAATTGATTATAAATATTATGATTTGGCTTTTGAATTTATGCACATATTAATAGATGGTTATTTGAAAAAGAAAAAGGGTGAAAATATACAATTATACATATCAAAATATTATGATTTGTTTCAAAGAAATAATTCCACAGAAAAAACTATTGTATATTTTTTAGATATGGCTGATTATCTTCTTTTAAGTGAGGAATATGGTGAAGCTATAATATATTATGATAAATTGAAAAACTTAGTTGACCTTAATGTAAATAATAATAAGCATTTAGTTTTTTATAAAGAAAGCTTATGTTACAGTAAAATGGGAGAAACAGAGAAAGCTTATGAAATAATATCTGAAATTATTGATACTGTTGACATAGTAAAAGATAAAGAATTATTAACTAATATTTATGAGTTATATTCTATTTTATCAATAAGAAATAATGGACAAAATGTAGAAAAATATATTAATAAAGCCTTTGAGTTACAAAAGGACAACAGAGAATCATTAGCATTATTAAAAAGCCAATATGGAGAGGCTTATTTTGAAGTAGGTAATAATGAAGCTGCTATAAAGCAAATTGAAGAAGCAGTTAATCTTTATTCTTCATCACCTAAAGATGAATGTGTATATTTTTTAAATAAGTGTATACAAATTCTTTATAATAATAATCAATACGAAAAAGCATATGAAATTTCAGATGAAGCATTAAATATGGCAATTATGATAAATGATATTAAGCTTATTGAGAGAATTTATTATTATAAAGGAAGTATTCTTCAAAAGCAAAAGAAATATAAAGAAGCGGAAAAATATATGAACCTTTCCCTTGATTCTCTATTTAAATGTGGTTCTAAAGAAGAAAGGTATTTAAGATATTTAGAAATGGGAAATCTTTATTATAATCTTAATGATATTAAAGAAGCTGTTAAATACTTCACTTTATCTAATAGAATAAAAAGTCACATATAATTTTCAAATTATATGTGATTTTTTTGAAAATGTACTTTGACTTTCTTTGACTTTAGTAATATAATATATTTAAAGATAAGAGAAGGAGGCTTTAAAATATGAATGTTGATAAAATGACTTTAAGAGTGCAAAAAGCTTTAAATGAAGCAAATCAAACAGCAGTAAAGTATAATCATCAAAGCGTTGATGTTATTCACTTATTTTCAGCTTTAGTTGAGCAAGAAGATGGACTTATTCCTAATATTTTTACTAGAATGGGTGTTGATGTGAAATCATTAAAGCTTAGCATAAATGAAGCTTTAGATAAAATGCCAAAGGTTTTAGGTGAAGGAGCTAATTCTTCTGGTATGTATATAACAAGAGGCATGGAAGAAATACTTGTAAAAGCAGAAGAAATAGCAAAGAAATTTGAAGATTCATATGTTAGTGTTGAGCATTTAATGATTGCAATTTTACAAAAAGAAAAATCAGGAACAGTTTATACAATATTAAATAAATATAACATAAATAAAAATAATTTTGAAAAGGTGCTAGCTGAAGTTAGAGGAAGTCAAAAGGTTGATTCTAATGATCCTGAAGGAACATATGATGCTTTGGGAAAATACGGAACAAACTTAGTAGAACTTGCTAAAAAACATAAACTTGATCCTGTTATAGGAAGGGACGAAGAAATAAGAAGAACCATAAGAATTCTTTCAAGAAGAACTAAAAACAATCCAGTACTTATTGGTGAACCTGGAGTAGGTAAAACTGCTATAATCGAAGGCTTAGCAGAAAGAATAGTAAGAGGAGACGTTCCAGAAGGACTAAAAGACAAAATAATATTTTCACTTGATATGGGATCATTAATTGCAGGTGCAAAATACAGAGGTGAATTTGAAGAAAGGTTAAAAGCTGTATTGAAAGAAGTATCTCATAGTGATGGCAAAATCATATTATTTATTGATGAAATACACACTATTGTAGGTGCTGGCAAAACCGATGGTGCTATGGATGCTGGAAATCTTATTAAACCATTACTTGCAAGAGGTGAACTTCACTGTATAGGTGCAACTACTTTTGATGAATATAGACAGTATATAGAAAAAGATAAAGCTCTTGAAAGAAGATTTCAACCTGTTATTGTAGATGAACCTACAGTAGAAGATACTATTTCTATTCTTAGAGGACTAAAAGAGAAGTTTGAAATTCATCATGGAATAAGAATACATGATTCTGCTATTGTTGCAGCAGCTAAGTTATCTCACAGATATATTCAAGATAGATTTTTACCTGATAAAGCAATAGATTTAATTGATGAAGCAAGTGCAATGATAAGATCAGAGATAGATTCTCTTCCTACAGAACTTGATGTTTTGAGAAGAAAAATATTCCAACTTGAAATTGAAAAAGAAGCTTTAGAAAAGGAAAAAGATGAGGCTTCAATAAAGAGATTAAATGATTTAAAGAAAGAACTTGCAGAACTAAAAGAAGAAAATGACAGTATGACTGCAAAATATGAAAAAGAAAAAGAACATATAGTATCACTTAAAGAATTAAAGAAAAAACTTGATGAAGCAAAAGGTGATCTTGAAAAATATGAAAGAGAATATAACTATAACAAGGTTTCAGAAATTAGATATTCTGTAATTCCCAAAATAGAAGAAGAAATTAAAACAAAAGAAGCAGAAGTTAAGGAAAATTATGAAGGAGCTTTATTAAAAGAAGAAGTTACAGAAGAAGAAATTTCAGAAGTCTTATCAAAGTGGACTGGTATTCCTGTAGATAAACTTTTAGAAGGTGAAAGGGAAAAATTATTAAGACTTGATAAGGAACTTGAAACAAGAGTTATTGGACAGGAAGAGGCAGTAGTTGCTGTATCTAATTCTATACTTAGAGCAAGGGCAGGTCTTAAGGATGAAAACAAACCTATAGGTTCTTTTATATTCCTTGGTCCAACTGGTGTTGGTAAAACTGAACTTGCAAAAACTTTAGCTAGAACATTATTTGATAGTGAAGATGCTATGATTAGAATTGATATGTCTGAATATATGGAGAAACATGCTGTGTCTAGACTTGTTGGAGCACCTCCAGGATATGTTGGATATGAACAAGGTGGTCAGCTTACTGAAGCTGTAAGAAGAAAACCTTATAGTGTAATATTATTTGATGAAATAGAAAAGGCTCATGAAGATGTGTTTAATATGTTTCTTCAAATATTAGATGATGGAAGACTTACAGATAATAAGGGTAAAACTGTAGATTTTAAAAATACAATTATTATAATGACTTCTAATATTGGTTCTCAGTATCTTTTAGATGGAGCAGATGATGGAAAAGTTTCTCCTGAAAGTAGAGAGCTTGTTATGAATGAATTAAAAGCAAGATTTAAACCTGAATTTTTAAATAGGGTTGATGATACAATAATGTTTAAACCTTTATCTAAATCTGGAATTAAGAAGATAATAGATATATTCTTAAGTGAACTTAAAGCTAGGTTAAAAGATAAAGACATGAATATTGAAGTAACAGAAAAGGCAAAAGATTTATTAGCTGAGGAAGGATACGATCCTGTTTATGGTGCTAGACCACTTAAGAGATATATTCAAAATACACTTGAAAATTCTCTTGCAAGGAAGATTATAAGTGGTGATGTTTCAAGTGGTCAAACAGCTGTAGTAGATGTTGTAGATGGTAATTTGACAATTTCTAATAAATAGTTTAAAGTTATATTGTAAATTCTTTAATAACATATAATTATATGATTGATTTTGAAAATAACAGTTATATAGTTTTAAATGTTAAAGAAGGTGCATGAGAAGAAGGTAGAAGGTACTTTTAAAAGTACCTTCTATTTTTTTAGCAAAAAAATAGAAGTATGCATTTTGCATACTTCCATAAATTTTAGATTTTAGCAAAGTTCTGCTATTTCTAATAATAATTTTTCTGTATCGTTCCATCCAAGACATGGGTCAGTAATTGACTTACCATAGCAGTGTTCATGAACTGGTTGATTTCCTTCTTCAATGTAGCTTTCAATCATAACACCTTTAACAAGATTCTTAAGTTCATTATTGTATGCTCTGCTGTGAAGAACTTCCTTTACTATACGAGGTTGTTCGTAGAACTTCTTGCCAGAATTAGAGTGATTTGCATCAACTATAACAGCTGGATTTGAAAAATCGTGCTTTTTGTAAAGATCTAAAACTCTTAGTAAATCTTCATAGTGATAATTTGGAATATTTGCACCATGTTTATTTACAGAACCTCTCATTATAACGTGAGCATATGGATTTCCAGAAGTTTTTACTTCGTGATCTTTATATATGAAATCATGTTGACCTTGAGCAGCTTGTACAGAATTAAACATTACAGATAAATCACCGCTTGTTGGATTTTTCATACCAACTGGTACATCTACACCACTAGCTGTAAGTCTATGTTGTTGGTTTTCAACACTTCTTGCACCAACTGCAACATAAGTTAATAAATCAGAACAATAAATATGATTACATGGATAAAGCATTTCATCTGCTGGAGTAAGATAAGATTCTTTTATTGATCTTATAAAAGTTTTTCTTATTTCAATTAATCCTTGAACCATATTTGGAGCTTTTTCAGGATCTGGTTGATGAAGCATACCTTTGTAGCCTTCGCCTGTAGTTCTTGGTTTATTTGTATATATTCTTGGAATAATAAATAATTTATCCTTAACTTTTTCATTAACTTTTGCAAGTCTGTTAATATAATCACATACTGCATTTTCATCGTCTGCTGAGCAAGGACCAACAATAACTACAAATTTGTTTTCTTGTCCTGACATAATTCTTTTTAATTCTTCATCTCTTTCTGCTTTGATTTTTTTTAAATTTTCAGCAAGAGGAGTCATATCCATGATTTCCTCAGGAGATGGTATCTTTCTAACATTTGTAAAACTCATTATAATACCTCCTAATTTTCCGCATACTATAACTATATAATTATTGGCAAATTTGGTCAAGCAATAACAAGAAAAAATATTTCTTTTTTTATAAATTGGAATAAAAAGTATGGTATAAATGTTAAAACAAAGGACAAGATATATTAAAAGGAGTTGATGAAAATGGAACATATAAAACCTATTAATAATTATGTAGTTTTGACGCCAGAAGGAAAATTAATTGGATTTAAGGATAAGGATAAATGTATAAACTATGTTACTTTGTATGAATTTTCAAATATGATTGAATTTAAAAATAATAAAAATGATGGATATTTTGATTTTTATGTAGAACAAGATCAAAAAGATTTTGGAACAATGGAAGGTATAAGCAAGGGAGACTGTTTAATTTATAGTATACATGATATACTTAAGGCAGTTGAAGATTCAAGTATATTTCAAAGTGAAAAGGAAGATATAATAAACGGACTTTTAAAAAATGACATAAATTTAAATGTGTATGATATTGGGATTGATGATATTATAATGTCTCTTGATGCATTATGGAAATATTAATGATTTAGTATGTTTTTATTGCCTTTTAACATAGAAAATTGTTTCTCTGATATGGAATATGTATAATTATTTTCTTCTGGAAGTAGGGAAAACTCTCCTAATACTTTGTTAGAATTTTTATGTAGTCCATTTCTAGTAGATTGATTTTTTATGTGCATAATAAAAATCCTCCTTAAAAATACTTATTTTTACTACAATATTTATTATTAGCTAGAAAGGAAGAATATATACTTAAAATGGAGAAAAAATGAAAGAAAAAGATTTAACAAAAGGAAAAGTAATAAAAGTTATTTTGTATTTGGCACTGCCTATTATGGGAAGTTCTTTTTTACAGTTTACATATAATCTAATTGACATGCTATGGGTTGGTATGTTAGGAAGTAGTGCTGTGGCAAGTGTTGGTTCTTCAAGTTTATATATAAATATAGGATATGCTATAAATTCGCTAGTTGTTATTGGAACAGGGGTAAAAGTAGCTCATGCAATTGGAAAGAAAAATAATAAAGAAATAAGTGAATATATAAATTCTGGTATACTTATTAATTTATCTATAGGAATAGTATTTGGAATTGTTTTAATAGCATTTGGAAAACATTTTATTGATTTTTTAAATTTAAATGATGTAGAAACGTCTAATAATGCTTATAAATATTTAGTTCTAAATGCTCCAATGTTATTTTTTAATTTTTATAATTTGCTATATACAAGGATAATGGGAAGCTTTGGTAACAATAAAACAGCCTTTAAAATTAATTCTGTAGGAGTAATAATAAATATTTTATTAGATCCAATACTTATTTATATTTTCAAATTTGGAGTGGTAGGGGCTGCTATAGCCACTTTAATTGCAAATATAATAACGTTTATTTTATTTAGGATAAATGCAGGTGAAACATTTAAGTATAATTTAAAAATAAAAGTAAATTACATAAAAATAAAAGAAATTATAAAATTAGGTTTACCCATGGCATTTCAAAGAGTTTTATTTACCTTAATAAATATTCTACTTGCTAAAATAATAGCAACTTTTGGAGCTAATGCCATTGCAGCTCAAAAAATTGGTGTTCAGATAGAATCAGTAGCATATATGGTTATAGGTGGTTTTAATGGTGCTGTAGCAGCTTTTACAGGACAAAATTTTGGGGCAAAAAAGTATGAAAGAATAAAGGCTGGGTATAAATCATCACTAATGGTAGGAGCAGCATATGCACTAGCAGTTGCAGGATTATTTTTAGCATTTAATAAGCAAATGGTAAGTTTATTTGTAAAAGAAGAAGAAACTATAAAAATTGCAGCTGCATATTTAAAAGTAGTTGCCTTTACACAAATATTTAGTGCTACAGAAATGATATCTAATGGACTTTTTACTGGAATAGGAAAGCCTAATATTCCAGCAACTATAAGTATAGTATTTACTACCTTAAGAATTCCCCTTGCACTTTTTTTAACTAAATTTTTTGGTGTAGATGGAGTTTGGATAAGTATTGCAATTTCAAGTGCTTTAAAAGGAATTTTTGCCTATGGTATATATACATTTACATACAATAAAAAATATTAAATATATAGTACAATAATTATATAAAAATAATATGGAGATGAAGTTATGAAATTATTAAATATAGAAAAACTTGTAGAAAGTAAATTTTTAAATATGTATAAGCTCAAACTTATAAATAGAAAAGGTAATCCTAAAGATTATTATGTGGCAAGTAGAAGAAAGAAAGAAGAATTGTCATGTGTTACAAGAAATCATTCTAGATGTGATGGGGTTATGGTTCTCCCTATTTATAATGGCAATGAAGTTATAATAGTAAAGCAATACAGACCTGCTATTTCTGATTATCTTTATGAACTTCCAGCAGGGATTGTTGATGAAGGTGAAACTATAGAAAAAGCAGCCAAAAGAGAGATATTTGAGGAAACAGGACTTAATTCTAAAAATTTGGAGATTATTTTAAAACCTTCATATACATCAGTAGGTTTATGTGATGAAACAACTGCCATAGTTAAGATGGATGTTTATGGAACTATATCCACTGAACATAATGAAGATGATGAGGAAATTGATGTTATAAAATTAAAAATTGATGAAGTAGAACAATTTGTAAAAAATCATAATTTTTCTATAAAATCAGCACTTTTGCTTTTATATGCACTTAAAAAGTAAAAGTATTATATTTTGAATTTTTATAAAAAATATGTTTGTGTTTTTGTACAAAAAACACTTGTAATCAATATAAGAACATGATATTATACTAAATAGATACAAAAAATATAAAAATTTGCTATATATATTTAAATTTTTTTTGGGGTGATGAAATGAAATTTCAAAGTACACGTGGACTAGAAAAAGGCATATCTTCAGCAGAAGCTATAGTTAGAGGTATTGCAAAAGATGGAGGTCTTTTTGTTCCAGAGTCTTTTCCAAATTTATATTCAAAATTAAAAGAGGAAAAAAATTTATCATATGTTGACTTAGCATATAAAATTATAAGTAAATACTTTACAGATATTAAGGCTGCTGATTTAAAAGAGGCAATAAAAGATGCTTATGAAGGAAGATTTGATGTTACTGTAAACAATGGATTTATGGAATTATATCATGGTCCTACATGTGCATTTAAAGATGCAGCATTATTATTTCTTCCACAAGTTATGAAAAGAGCTAAGAAAGCTATAGGAGTTAAGGAAGAAGTTGTTATTCTTACAGCTACATCAGGTGATACTGGTAAGGCTGCTCTTGAAGGTTTTAAAGATGTTGATGGTTTTAAGGTTGTTGTATATTATCCTAATAATGGTGTAAGCCCAATTCAACAAAGACAAATGTCTACTCAAGAGGGAAATAATGTTAAGGTATTTGCTATAAATGGTAACTTTGACAATGCTCAAACAGGAGTTAAAGAAATATTTGGTGATGAGGAATTTAAGAAATCTTTACTTAGTAAAGGATACATATTGTCATCAGCTAATTCAATAAATATAGGAAGATTAGTTCCACAAATAGTGTACTATTTTTATGGATATTTTAAATTAGTTGAACAAGGAAAAATAAACCAAGGCGATGAAATAAATGTTGTTGTTCCAACAGGAAACTTTGGTAATATTTTAGCATCATATTATGCAAAACAAATGGGACTTCCAATTAATAAGTTTATATGTGCATCAAATGATAACAAGGTATTAACTGATTTCTTTAGAACTGGTACTTATGATAAAAAGAGAGAACTTATATTAACAGAATCACCATCTATGGATATTCTTGTTTCATCAAATCTTGAAAGACTTTTATATGAAGCATGTAATAGAGATGGAAAAATAGTAAAAGATCTTATGAAATCTTTAAATAGTAATGGTGAATATAAAGTATCAGATGATATGAAAAACTTCACAAACGAATTTTATGGAAATTTTGCAAATCAAGGTGAAGTATATAATGCAATAAAGGAAAAGTATAAGAGAGAAGGATATTTAATGGATACACATACAGCTGTTGCTGAAGTTGTGTATGAAAAATATGTAGCTGAAACTGGTGATAACAGACCTGTACTTATAGCATCAACTGCTAGTCCATATAAATTCCCAAGAAGTATTTGTAAAGCTCTTGATATTGATGTAGAAAAACTTAATGATTTTGAAGTTATTAAAGAATTAAATAAGATGACAGGCATAGAAATACCAGAAAATCTTAAAGATTTAGATAAGAAACAAGTTAAACACAAAGAAGTATGGGATAAGGATGAAATGAGAAAAGCTTTATTATCTTATCTAAAGTAATTTAAATAAATAAAGAGGTTAAGATTATGATAAAAGTTAAAGTGCCTGCAACATCTGCAAATATGGGACCAGGTTTTGATGCTCTTGGAGTTGCAGTAAATTTGTATAATGAGTTTGCGGTAGAAGTAAAAGAAAGTGGTCTTTCTTTTGAAGGATTCCCAGAAGAATTTTGTAATGAAGATAATATTGTATATAAATCAATGGTAATGTGCTTTAATAAAGCAAAATTTAAAATTCCAGGTTTGAAAATATGTGCTTTGAAGCAGGAAGTTCCAGTATCAAGGGGACTTGGAAGCAGTTCAACATGTATTGTAGGTGGACTTGTGCTAGCAAATGAAATAATGAATAAGAAATTTACAAAAGAAGAAATATTTCAAATGTCAGTAGAAATAGAAGGCCATCCAGATAATGTTGCACCAGCAGTACTTGGAGGAATGGTAGTTTCCATAAATGAAGAAGGAATATATTATTATGAACATATAAACATAAAAAATGATTACAAGTTCGTTGCAATAGTTCCTAATTTTAGATTATCTACTAGCGATGCTAGAGAAGTACTTCCAAAAAGCCTTACTATTAAGGATGGAGTATATAATGTATCTAGAGTAGGGCTTCTAATTGCTGCACTTTCAAATGGTAATGATAGTCTTTTGAAATATGCTTGTAAAGATGCTTTTCATGAAAATTATAGAAGTAAATTAATAAAAGGATTTTATGAAGTTAAGGAAGAAGCTTATAAGTTAGGAGCATTAGCTTCATATTTAAGCGGTGCTGGTCCAACTATAATGGCTATAGTAAGTGAAGATAACACAAATTTTACTGCAAATATGAAAAGTTATTTAAAGGAGCAATTACTTGATTGGGCAGTTTTTGAACTTTCTATTGATAAACTGGGGGCAGCTACTATAGAAGGGGAAATGTAATGGAGCAAAATTTTTATATTGTTGATAAAAATGTTTTACCAGATGTATATGAAAAAGTTGTAAATGCGAAAAAATTAATAAAAGAAGGTAAGGTTAAAGAAGTGACAGAAGCTGTTAAGATTGTTGGGATAAGCAGAAGTGTATATTATAAATATAAAGATTCTGTATTTGAGTTTTCTGAAAAGTCTGAAGGACGAAAAGCTACTTTTAATCTTATGATTCAAGATAAAACTGGAGTTTTATCTCAAATATTAAATTGCATATCAGAAAAAGGCGGCAGCATACTTACTATTAATCAAGGAATTCCTATTAATGGATATGCTAATTTAAGTCTTACAATAGATATGACAATGTTAAAAGGTGATATAAAAACGCTTTTAAATGATTTAACCAAGATAAGTTGGGTGGAAAAGGTTGAATTTATAGCAATGGAGTAGAAAAGATTGTTGCATGAATAGTGCAACAATCTTTTTTGCCATATATAATTTTGTTATAATAAATAAAAAATATATAATTAAGGAGATTATTAATAGTTATTAAAAATATATTCAAATATAATCAAATGTAATATAATATATTTAGGGGTGATTATATTTGAGTAAAAATTATAAACCAAAAGAATTTGCAGAACTTTTAAATGTATCAGTATTAACTTTGCAAAGATGGGATAATACTGGAAAATTAAAAGCACATAGAACTCCTACGAATAGAAGATATTACACTTATGAGCAATATCAAAAATATATGGGAATAACAAATTCAAGCAAGAAAACAGTTATTTATACAAGAGTTTCAACTTCTAATCAAAAAGATGATTTAAAAAATCAAGTAGAATTTCTTAGACAATACGCTAATGCAAAAGGAATTATAGTTGATACTGTTATAGAAGAT